>NZ_JAUBRA010000001.1:24911-49827 GCF_036701555.1 Microcoleus sp. Pol10D4 | reverse complement strand
GTCACGGCTACTCCGCCGTTGGCTGGATCTCCTAAAAACAGGATTCCTTGGGCCGCTGGCGGCAGGGTGTTGATGGTGTAGGAGGCGATCGGCCCTTCCGGGTCGGTTCCTCCCAATCCCGGCACCGGGACGCTGCTGTTTGGCCCTACCGTGAGGTTAGTAGGTGTCGCTACTGGTGCTTGGTTGGGTGTCGTTCCTGTTAAACCGAGATTGGCGTTAGCTGGGGGGCTAACTGCGCCGCTGTTATCTGTGGCGCTGTAGGTAAAATTGGCACCGGTAAAACTACCTGTGGATTGGAAAAATAGTTGCTGCAACTGTGCTGGAGTCAGGACTTGACCTGGTGTCACGGCTACTCCGCCGTTGGCTGGATCTCCTAAAAACAGGATTCCTTGGGCCGCTGGCGGCAGGGTGTTGATGGTATAAGAGGCGATCGGCCCTTCCGGGTCGGTTCCTCCCAATCCAGGCACCGGGGCGCTGCTGTTTGGCCCTAGGCTGGAGTTGGCAGGGTTGGCCTCTGGCGGTTGGTTGGGAATTGGTGCTGGTGTAAGAGTTGTGGTGACTGTAGCTTCGTTGTTGGATGGAGTCGGGTCAGCCGTAGGTGAGATACTTCTGGCGGTGTTGCTGACGCTGCCGGATGCAGGTGCGATGAAGCTGACTGTGTTGGTAATCGCATTTGCTGCACCGCTGGCTAAGCTGACCACTGGTGTGAAGCTGACAATACCTGTATTGGAATCGTAGACACCGCCGGTGACTCCTGTTAAGCCGCGAACGATGCTGTCAGTAATAGTGACGTTTTCGGCTGTGCTTGGGCCGTTGTTGACTGTGGAAATTGTGTAAGTAACTATTTCACCCGGTGCTGCTGTGGCAGTCCCGGTTTTTGTTTTGGTGGTAACTAGGTCGGCACTAGGTGTCAGAGTTGTGGTGACTGTAGCTTCGTTGTTGGCTGGAGTCGGGTCAGCCGTAGGTGAGGTACTTCTGGCGGTGTTGCTGACGCTGCCGGATGCAGGTGCGATGAAGCTGACTGTGTTGTTGACGCTGGCACCGCTGGCTAAGCTGGGAACGGGCGCGAAGGTGACAATACCTGTATTCTCATCGTAGACACCGCCGTTGACTCCTGTTAAACCGCGAACGATGGTGTCGGTAATGGTGACGTTTTCGGCTGTGCTGGGGCCGTTATTGACTGTGGAAATTGTGTAAGTAACTATTTCACCCGGTGCTGCTGCCGTAGTTCCGGTTTTGGTGGTAACAACATCGGCACTAGGTGTCAGAGTTGTGGTGACTGTAGCCAGCGGATCAGTGCCGTTGTTGTTTTCAGGAAAAGGATCTGGGGTAGCTGAGATACTTCTGGCGGTGTTGCTGACGATCCCGGATGCAGGTGCGATGAAGCTGACTGTGTTGGTGGCGCTGGCTGTGTTGGCTAAGCTGATAGCCTGGAAGGTGACAATACCAGTATTGAAATTGTAGACACCTCCGTTGGAGAGGATTACTCCTGTTAAATTCGGAAGGATGGTGTCGGTAACGGTGACGTTTTCGGCTGTGCTAGGGCCGTTATTGACTGTCGAAATTGCGTAACTAACTGGGGCACCCGGTGCTGCTGCCGTAGTCCCGGTTTTGGTGGTAACAACGTCGGCAAGAGCATCAACAATTGTAGTGGAGACTTGAGAGATGGGTTGGGAACTATTGTTGTTAGCTAGATTTGGGTCGAAAGTGCTGGATGTGCTATAGGCAGTGTTAGTTAAGGGAGCTGTGACTGTTGGGGAAACTGTGGCGGTGATGGTGCGGGTTTGGCTAGCACCGTTAGCCAGAGTCGGAATCGCCGGCCAGATGACCGTCCTCGTTACGGTATTGTATGTGGCGAGGTCGGAGGCCTCGACGAAACTTAAGCCTGCGGGCAGGGGATCTTGAATGAGGACGCTTTCGGCGCTGTCTGGCCCGTTATTTGTGGAGGTAATCGTATAGGTAATGGTGCTATTGGGTATGGCGAACAGCGGGCCTTTTTTAACAATGGAAACGTCGGCTACGAGTGTAGGCTCATCTATACTTTGGACGATGACATTGTTAAGTTCGTGAATGTTTGTGTTTCCCCCTGTCGAAGCAGCAAAGCCAAATTTAAAAGTACGTGGCACTTCTCCGTTTACGCTTGCCAAATTTGGTATATCGAGCAGTGTTTCGCCCGCATCAAATGTGCCGTTGCCGTCCAAGTCTAAAGCAACTGTCAGACGGTTAGGAAATGTTGGTGAATTCGCCGGCAATAAGGTTATTTGGACGGTTCTTTTAGCTTCAGCGCGAATGGTTGTATCTTTATTATCTATGCCAATGGAAACCCCGGTCAAACTGTTAGTTAAAAGACTAGAACCTAAAAATTTATAATCTTCGGTTGGGATTGTGCTTGCCCTGCCTCTAAGTCCTACTGCATCAGGTAGCCTATCAGTTCCATTGTTCGGGATGCTGCCACCCTGTTTTCCAGCAATAGTGCTAGAATAATTGCCAAACTCGTCTAATCCGACACCTAAATAACCTCCTACAATACCCGGTGAATTTGAATTAGTATTTTGAGCATAGCCGAGAGAGCCACCGTAGCCTCCGGCTGCTGTTGGCGTAGCGGTTCCGTCAATGAGGAAAAAACTAATGCCATCCGCACCAAGGAGGGTACCATCCCCTACTGGTTGAGAAGGGGCAGTACCTCTGTTATAGGCAAAGAAATCAAAGGTAACTCTCAGACCCTCAGTGGCTGAGATGGGGTTGTTGTAGATTACAAAAGCTGCTTGTCTAAATTCATTTGATGTTAATCTCAAAGTACCAAATCCGGGGGGATCGCCAGTCCCTAAAGCGGGAATAACACCGCTGGGGTTGGCTGTACTACCTGCGGTTAAGCCTGGGTTAGGTGTAGAGGTGTTGCCAACTCCATATATCCAAGGCCCGATCGCGGTTGAATTTTTAAATTCTTCAGCCGCTAAGGTAGCCAGGACTGATGTGTAGCCTTCTAGGACTTCTTTTTCAAAGGCTATTTCGGTATTTATTTGTCCTGTAGTAATTTCTAATTCCCAGTCGCCACCTAATGCTGCACTCCCTGTTAGGTTGTTGGAAGCGGCAATATTTACTCCTGTTATTTCACTGAGTTTTTGTATGAATTTAATGCCGGATTCGCCGGCGGCTATGTTACAGCCGTAAAGCAGAATGCTGCCGGATTCATTAAGGGCTTTTCCCCACTGCTGCAATTGGCTGGAATAGGTTTCTATATTGTGAATATTGAGTTGTGTTGAGCCGATTTCTACTGATGCTGATGCGCCGTGAGCAACTATTTGAATGCTATTGAGGCTGTGCCGCGATGCGGCAATTTTAGCAATTTGTTCGATTCCATCCCGGAATCTATCGAGCAGGATTACTTCTGTATCGCGTTTCACTCCCCTGAGAAACTCTTGGTAGTTTTCTACTTTTGAATCCACAATCGCTAGATTTATTTGGAGAGAGGTCTCTGCTTTATGGCTAGCTTGTCTCAAGATTTTAGTCTCCATGTTGGTAGATTTCCGTGCTTGTGTAGATGACAAATTTGACAGATTTGGGAGGGTTTTCATTTTTGGTTAATTTGGTGGCTAAATTTAACCTACCCCTTTTCATAGATGACGATAAACATTCAACTATAAAGTTTTAAAATTAATTTGTGACAAGATATAATAGTTACCTGTATTTGTTATTTGTGATGTTAGGCAATCATTAGACAGGAATTACTGCGATCGCCCTTGGATGTCCTGATGCGGCCGATGGCTGCAAATTTTAACATGAATAAGGGGTGACAGCCTTTGTATTAGCCAAGATGCTCTATTTTTGGGAACAATGATCTCAGGTCTAAGGTTAGTTATATGGTAAATTACTTACGGATTCATCAGCATAAGGGGTCACACCCCTCATACCGCTGTTCTGAGTCTGGTGATACCGAGGCTGGCTCAGACAGCTTGAACCGTAAATATACTGAAAATATTAATTCCCTAAAAATTGGCAGATTTTGACTTTGATGTGCGATCGCTCTTAAAAGTTGAGAGTACCGTATTTCTAGAGATTTATACTTATACTAATTGGGTGTGCAGTAAACTCACAGCCATGTAATAATAGCAACTTAACGCTACAAAAGTTAACACAAAAAGTTGACAAATTATATATGTTAATACCAGGATTGCGGTGCCAAAAAAGAACGATCGCCCTTGAATTCAAAAAGTACGATCGCCCTTTACACCCTCTTTCTATCTAAATCATCAAACTGCGTCGATCGCACGCCCTAACGCGGCTTGCTAAGCGTTAATAGCGAGTTCGCGCACTAAAAAAGCCCATTCATCAGCCAATTCTTCAATCACTTTAGCGGTAGGTTTGCCGCCCCCGTGTCCCGCTTTAGTTTCAATGCGAATTAACACTGGTTTTTCTCCGGCGTGGGTTTCTTGCAAAGCAGAAGCAAACTTGAAACTGTGGGCCGGAACCACGCGATCGTCGTGATCGGCAGTTGTAATCATTGTCGCCGGATAAGCCGTTCCCGGTTTGAGATTGTGCAACGGAGAATAGCCGTGAATTGTGGAAAATTCTTCGGGATTTTCCGGCGAACCGTATTCAGAAGTCCAGGCCCAACCAATGGTAAACTTGTGGAAGCGCAACATATCCAAAACGCCGACAGCAGGCAGTGCTGCACCGAACAATTCCGGCCGCTGAGTCATGCAAGCCCCTACTAATAAACCGCCATTGCTACCCCCTGCGATCGCCAATTTAGCCGGTTTGGTGTACTTGTTTTCGATCAACCATTCAGCGCCAGCTATAAAGTCATCAAACACGTTTTGCTTATTCAACTTTGTTCCTGCTTGGTGCCATGATTCGCCGTACTCGCCACCTCCCCGCAAACAGGCTGTTGCGTAAACTCCGCCCATCTCTAACCACACTATCCTGCTAACAGAAAAACTCGGAGTTAGCGAGATGCCAAAACCACCGTAGCCGTACAGGTATGTGGGGTTATTGCCCTCAAACTGCAAGCCTTTCTTGTGCGTGATAAACATGGGTACTTGCGTACCGTCTTTGCTAGGGTAAAATACTTGTTTTGTCTCGTAATCGTCGGGATTGAAATCGACATTGGGCTGCCGATAAATCGTACTTTCATCTGTCACCATATTGTACCGATAAATGGTGTTGGGTGCAGTGAAACTGGTGTAAGCATAAAAGGTTTCGGTGTCGTGCCGCTTGCCGCTGAATCCTCCCGCCGAACCGATTCCGGGCAATGCAACTTCTCGCACGAAAGAGCCGTCTAAGTTGAAGATTTTAATCTGCGTGTAGGCGTCTTTCAGGTAAGAAGCGACAAATTGATTGTTCAGCAGGCCAATGCCTCCGAGGGTTTCTGCTGCTTCGGGGATAATTTCTGTGAATTTTTCTTGACTTTCGTCACCAGCTAGGGATGAGGGAGGTGGGTTGTTGGTGTCGATCGCAATTACGCGGCCCAACGGTGCATTCAAGTCTGTTTGAAACCAGAAAAGAGAGCCCTCATTGTCGATGAAACTGTACTCAGCCTCGAATTCGCTAATTAGTTCTACAACGGTTGATTTCGGTGCAGTTAAATCCTTGTAAAAAATCAAGTTTTTGGTTTCAGTTCCCTGCCAAACAGAGACAATTAAGTAGCGCCCGTCTTCCGTGACGCCGCCGCTAAATCCCCACTCTTTTTGGTCTGGTCGCTCGTAGATTAATACGTCTTCAGATTGCGGCGTGCCGATTTGGTGGTAAAACAGTTTTTGGTAATAGTTAACGTCTTCGTGCTTGCTTTTTTCGTTGGGTTCGTCGTAGCGGCTGTAAAAAAAGCCTTTGCCGTCATGAGTCCAGGAGGCTCCTGAGAATTTAATCCACTTTAAATGGTCTGATAAATCTTCGCCGGTTGCCACCTCACGGACTTTCCATTCCTGCCAGTCGGAACCGGAAGTTGACAAACCGTAGGCCATGTATTTGCCGTCTTCGCTGATAGCTACACCGCCCAAAGCAACGGTTCCATCTTCTGAGAGAGTGTTGGGGTCAATTAATACTTTAGGTTCGCTTTCGAGAGATGTTAACGTGTAGAGTACGGATTGATTTTGCAGACCGTCATTCTTGTAGTAGAAATAGCGAGATCCTTCTTTGAAAGGTATGCCGTATTTCTCGTAATCCCAAAGTTGAGTCAGGCGCTGTTTGATTTTTTCCCGCGCCGGAATTTCGTTGAGGTAGGCAAAAGTGACTGCGTTTTGGGCTTCCACCCAAGCTTGGGTTTCCTCTGAGTCGGGATTTTCCAGCCACCTGTAGGGGTCGGATACTTTGACGCCGTGGTAGTCGTCTGTTTGGTCGATTTTGCGGGTTGTGGGGTAGCTTAAAGGTCGATCGAATTTAGCCATGATTTTTCACTATCGGTAACTTAGTTTAGTGTAGCCTTATTATCTGTTGTTAGTCCGCTGTTAGTTCGCGCAGGCGGACTTCGTTTGCGTAGTCGCAGTTTCAACCGCCGAATAATATTGAAGAACTAATCCAACTCTCTCCTTCCTTCCAAAGCACGAGCCAATGTAACTTCATCGGCATATTCCAAATCTCCCCCCATCGGCAAACCAAAAGCTATGCGCGTCACTAGGGTAAAAGGTTTTAATAAGTGACCGATATAAAGAGTAGTAGTTTCGCCTTCCACGCTGGGACTAATAGCAATAATTACTTCCTTAATCTTTTGCTGGCTGACGCGCCGCACTAACGGTTGAATGTTCAATTGTTCCGGCCCAATTCCATCCATCGGCGAGATAACACCACCAACAACGTGATATTTACCCATATATTCCCGCGTTTTTTCTAAAGCGATTACATCGCGGGATTCTGACACTACACAAAGGGTATGACTGTCGCGGTTGGTATTACGGCAAATTTCGCAAACAGGGTCAGCAGATAAGTGAAAGCATACTTGACAGAAACCTACTTGCTGTTTGGCATCAATCAAAGATTTAGCTAGGGCTTGCACTTCTTCTTCCGGTCGCTTCAAAATATGTAAAGCGAGCCGCTGGGCTGTTTTTGGGCCGACTCCGGGCAAGCGCTGCAATTGTTCGATTAAACGAGCTAAAGGTCGAGTGTACATTAAAAATTGGCGGTAATTGGTAATATCATTTCTGGTTGATTCGCGATCGTATAATTTGCGCGATGTAGGGGCGGGTTTTACCAACCATCTATGTTTAAAACTAAGTATATCATAAACCCGTCCCGCCCATACACTGAGGAATATTGACTAATTTACCCTCCACTAATTTTAGCTTTGTAGCCTAACTTTGTGATAATTTCTAGCAGTTTTTGCTTGTGTTCGCCTTGAATTTCGATTTCATTATCTTTGACTGTGCCGCCAGTACCGCATTGGGCTTTTAGCTGCTTGGCTAAAGTTGCTAATGTTTCGGGTTTTTCCTGAAAGCCGCTGATGATTGTAACTGTTTTGCCGCCGCGTCCTTTGCGGGATGCTTCGATTTTGAGGTTTTGTTGATTGGGGGGAATTTCTTGTATTCCTCTTTGGAGGGCCGCGGAGTTGTCTATGTTGCCAAATTCGGAGTAAACAATTCGTTTTCCTGATTGGTTATTTGTATTGGAGTTTTTTGGTTTTGATGTACTCATAGTAGTTTGGTACTTGGGAGTTATGCCGGGTAGCGGATGGGCCCGGCAGTCCGGCAGGGAATTCATTCCCTGCCTCATAGCTAAAGTCCTCTGAAGACGACTGTAGAATGTGTTTGAGAATGGTTGATTTAGGTGAGCTTTCAGGGAATATAATCTCTGAGATTTGCTATTGGTTGTACATAGATTGTACTTGATATTAGCAGTCAGTTAAAACTGACTTTAGCTCTCTCTACAGGGAATTCATTCCCTGGCGGGCTATCAGGGCGATCGCACATTCCCCGGTTTCAATTGAATTATATCGTTTACCGTTGTTTCTGGAGGAGTGAACCGCTGAGGGCGTCCAGGAAGAGAAGAGGGAGATGGATAATTCTGTTGAAGCGCGGGTTTGAGATGGGTGGGGAATTTAATTTTAGTTGATTAAGTGCGATCGGGCGCAAGCAAAGAACCCCGACTTCGCAGAAGTTGTCGGGGTTCTAATCAATTAGTTTCACCAGTAAGTGGGGATAAACCCGATACCTTCATAGAAACGTTGGCACTGATTGAAACGTTTCTATATATCGAGGGAATAAAACCAGATTATGAGCAAATAATGCCAGACCACTCTTGATGTCCTCGACCTGGTTGACACTGAAATTGCCGTCCGACCCAAATAATTCCCCATGTATTTTGGTTGCGTTTTAATTCAACGCGGTGTCGTACTGCACGGACTGAATCGTCAGCTAGACCTATTCTGGTGTATAAAATTACAGATGTTCCTTCTCTGGAATATGTAATTGAAATCTCTTCATAACTTCTTCCTTCTTCATCTTCCAAACCCCTAAACAATTGTGCCGCTACGGCTTTTGGATTAGTCGCTGTAATCCGCTCAGAAGAGATGAATTCTTGTACGTTAACCACCTGAAAATTAAAACGTGGATTGTTCGCTGCATTTAGTTTAGCCCAAGTTTTGTCGCCGACTATGCCGTCGGGAACCAGTTGTTGGGACTTTTGGAAATTGATGACAGCTTGCTTAGTTTTTGGTCCAAAAATACCATCAATGATACCTGGATCAAAATTTAAATTTTTCAAACCTTCTTGTAGCTTGGTGACTTCGGGGCCTCGTGAGCCTTGTTGAAGCAGAATAGAAATAGAGTTCATGATTTGTCCTTGCTTAGTTGTATGTTGTATTTGATGTTTGAGATAAACAGGCACTTAACTTCACTACTGAATATATTCACTGCTGAATATACCCATTCCGTATAAACACGTATAAAGCATAAATTTTCTTCAAATACTCCATTTTGGAGATGATCGAAAACGACCGAATCGACCTTTCAGCGATTTGCACACCCGATCGCCCACAGCCCCATCGACTAGATATAATAAAATCTGTCCCATTATCCCCACAAAGTTCGTGACAGTCACCCCCCTGCATCTCACCACCGAAACCAGCGCCCAACGCCCCGACTCCCTCGGCAGATTCGGCAAATTCGGCGGCAAATACGTCCCCGAAACCCTGATGCCGGCTTTATTTGAACTAGAAGCCGCTTTCCACAAATACAACAGCGAACCGGAATTTCAACAGCAACTCCAACAATTGCTCAAAGATTATGTCGGCCGCCCCAGCCCTTTGTATTTCGCCGAACGCCTCACGGAGCACTACGCTAAAGCAGACGGAACTGGCCCGCAAATTTACCTCAAACGCGAAGATTTAAACCACACGGGAGCTCACAAAATCAACAACGCTTTAGCTCAAGCATTGCTGGCAAAACGCATGGGCAAAAAGCGGGTAATTGCTGAAACTGGTGCCGGTCAACATGGCGTTGCTACCGCCACTGTTTGCGCTCGTTTCGGTATAGAATGCGTTGTCTACATGGGCGTTCACGACATGGAAAGACAGGCTTTAAATGTGTTTAGAATGCGGCTGATGGGTGCCGAAGTACGGCCGGTGGCGGCGGGAACGGGAACGCTGAAAGATGCCACTTCGGAAGCGATTCGCGACTGGGTGACAAATGTGGAGACAACTCATTACATTCTTGGTTCCGTGGCGGGCCCGCATCCTTACCCGATGATGGTGCGCGATTTCCATGCGATAATCGGTCAAGAAACGCGGGCTCAGTGTCAGGAAAAGTGGGGGGGTTTGCCGGATATTTTATTAGCTTGCGTCGGCGGCGGTTCTAATGCAATGGGTCTTTTCCATGAGTTTATCGGGGAAGAAACTGTCAGATTGATTGGTATTGAAGCAGCGGGCGAAGGTGTAGATACGGATAAGCACGCTGCTACTTTGACTAAGGGAAGTGTGGGAGTTCTGCACGGGGCGATGAGTTATTTGCTGCAAGATAATGAAGGTCAAGTGATTGAGCCACACTCGATTAGTGCGGGTTTGGATTATCCGGGCGTGGGGCCGGAACACAGTTATTTGAAGGATGCCGGCAGAGCTGAATATTATAGCGTAACTGATGCAGAAGCGCTGGGAGCATTTCAGCGGCTTTCGCAGTTGGAGGGGATTATTCCGGCTTTGGAAACTGCTCACGCGATCGCCTATTTAGAGACTCTGTGCCCTCAGCTAACAGACAATCCGCGCATTGTGCTTAACTGTTCCGGACGTGGCGACAAAGACGTGAACACTGTAGCGAAGGTTCTGAATATCTAGGTTAGCGGAATGTGGGGCGATCGCTCTGTAGGAATTGGTAACAATTAACTTTATTTCTCGTTTGATTTCATGTCCAAAGGTTTGATTTCGATTTGCTTGGGATTGTTGACAATCCTGCCTAAGTGTGACACATTCCTCCCTACGCGATCGCTGCCACCAACTCCCATGAATACTAATGTTGCTTCGAGTGCTATTACTGACTTAGAAAAAGCGGTTAACCAACAGATCAATCAATACCGAGCATCTAAAAAGTTGCCACCGCTGACTATCGATCCGCGAATCAGTCAGATAGCAAGAATACACAGCGAAAATATGGCTAAGGGTAAAGTAAGTTTCAGCCACGATGGATTTGAAGGGCGGGCGAAAGCAGTTACTATTCCTTATAAGAGTGTAGCTGAAAATCTTGCTTACAATTTTGGTTACAGCGACCCGGTACGCAATGCTGTTGAGGGTTGGATTAAAAGTGACGGCCACCGCAAAAATATGGAAGGTCAGTTTAATGTGACCGGTATTGGGGTTGCGAAAAATGCCAAAGGCGAGTATTATTTTACTCAGCTTTTTGTCCTGAGTCGCTAAGCTGAAGGAAGAAGGAAGTTCGGCAACGGATTCGCTCCACGGATGTAACGGATGTCAGGAAGAGAGAAGAGGGCAGTCAACAGTCAACAGTCAACAGTTAACAGTCAACAGTCAACAGTCAAAAATTACTAATAATGGAATTTGCAGATTTTCAAGTGTGTGATGGTGATATTCCCGATTCTCTCTTATCTTATTATTTGACTGCTCCGGCGATCGCCGTTGATACGGAAACAATGGGTTTGCTGCCGTGGCGCGATCGCTTGTGTTTGGTTCAGTTGTGCGATCCGCAAGGTAAAGTTGCGGCGGTACGGATTGCCAAAGGCCAGACTGCGGCGCCGAATCTAAAAAAGCTAATGGAAGCTGAAAATATTGAGAAGGTATTTCACTTTGCGCGCTTCGATCTGGCAACAATGCGTTACAATTTAAGTATTGACGTTGCACCTGTTTTCTGCACAAAAATAGCGAGCAAACTGGCGAGAACTTACACTAACAGACACGGACTTAAAGACTTAATCCAAGAATTGGAAAAAGTAGAACTCAACAAAACTTCTCAAAGTTCTGACTGGGGAAATTTTGAGCATCTTTCAGACGAGCAACTCAGCTACGCTGCTAACGATGTCCGCTATTTGCTGAGCGCTAAACAAAAGTTGACTGCTATGTTGCAGCGAGAAGAACGCTGGGAAATTGCACAGCAATGTTTTCAGTGTTTGCCCGTTTTTGTGAGTTTGGATTTATTGGAGTACAAGGATGTTTTTGAACACGGCTAATACCATTTTAGATTTTAGATTTTAGATTTTAGATTTTAGATTGGGAATGACTGATGACTACCAGGGTTTAGAGTACGGGCATAAAGTTCCATTCTTTTGGGGAACTGGTATAATATGCTGTCACCTCGCACAATTGCAATCAAATGGGTTTGTAATGAAGACTTGAGTTATCATAAAACTCGCTTGACTTTAGTCCTCACTACAAACGTAATTATTATTATTTGACCGGACTTGATGTGAGTTAAAAAAAATTCAAAACAGTGATCTATAGCTCATTAAGGCTGATCGGGATTTTGTCCGTGCAGCAAAGCTTCAATTTGGTCGTCCACATTTCTAACCACCTGTTCCAAAGCGGGCAACCCCTCTAAAGGCATAGGAGAAAGCCGAGTTTGATCGCGAATTTGATTCACTTTTCGCTGCAATTCTTCTGCCAACCGCAGTGCGTCCCGACTCAAAGTAGACAACTGCTGCTGCTGGTAAAACCTCAAAGCTGCCCCCCGCAAAACTTGCAGGGTGGCTTCTTCCTTGCCACCCACCGTCATTACCCGCAAGCGCAACAGCAAATGAGTGTTTTGATATATGCGTTCAACTTCGACTTGTTTGGGGTGTTCCACGGAGCAAACAGGCATACCTGTCAGCAGCTTCAACTCGTCGATTACCTCTTGGAAAAGGACGATATCGATACCCTCGAGCATCGATTTCAAAACACCATCTTGACTCCAAAGAATGCGGCCTTGAGACTGGTGCCGCTCAAAAAACAGGCGGCCGATACCCTCTCGCAGCACTCTACCGAGCAATTCTTGCAGCAGTTGGGGCGCGGGCAAAGTTGCCAAAACTTCCACTTGGCTTGACAAGTGCAAGGCCTCGACATTCAAAACCGATAGTTGTGTCGGTGTCGGGGGAACCTCAGCGCCAGCAGGTTTAAACCGCTCAGGAGCTGGCATCGAGGGTTCTGGCACAGACAGCAGCGTTGCTGCATTGGGGCCTGGAGTTGCTGGTGCGGGATTTTTGGGTGTTGGGGCTGCTTCGGCGGTTGTCTGGCTGGGTTCTCGAAGCTGGTTCCCGTGCAGCAAGTAAGCTGAGAGCATCGAGCGCTGAGTTTCCGAGGCAATTTGCTCTGTTGTGACTGAGCAATTCATGTAAGCTAAAATCCGCTGCACGTAGTCCAAGGCGGAGTCATCTTGGGCATCGACTACGCCCAATTTAAACAGATTACCTTCTAGAGATAAAGGCAAAACTTGATAGTAAAGGCAAGCTTCAAAGGGGACAACAGTGTCGATTAGGTGAAATATTCGATCGGAGTCCATTGTAGCTGCCGAGTCTGTTGAAGATGTATGTACCATTAGCTGCTTTGTAGTTGGAAGCGCGATCGAGCGCGACGCACCAACCTGATGCGATAAAATTAAACGCTGCAACTTCCCTGACGGAGGAATTGGCCTAACAACCGGAAGCTTTTATTAAAGAAAAATCCTTAGTCCCAGAATTTTCTCCCTTCTGTATTGCAGCCTTAAATTCTACCAAAAGATTGAGAACTAGATGATGACTAGCGCAGTCTAGACCCACTATCATCGATCGCCCGATATTGATGCCCGTGGCTGGCAACAATAGAATTATGTCTTTAATGCACAAGTATTAGAGATGCACCACAACCGATGATTTACGGGCAACCGCTGAATTTAGGATTGGTTAAAAAATCCTCAAAAGTCGATCGTGCTGGTAGTATCTTAACTCAGAGAGTTGACTATGAGCGTCTCAAAGCGCGAGCGTCACGGCAGCGCTACAACATCCCGATCGATCTAACCTGAATTGATACAAGGGGCATCGCGCGGTTTTCCACGGGGAAACTCGCAGAACTCTGTGGTTGTGAGGGAATTGATTTGTAGCGCGGATTCTGAAAAATGCTACCGCCAATTAACAATTAGCAATTGCCCGCCACCCATTACCAATCTACTCGTTGCGGAGCGATTGAGCTGCTAAATAGAGTTTGCTCCACTCGCCGATGACTTGATTGGTTTTCAGCTTTAATTCAGATGCGATCGTCTCTACACTTTTCCCTGCTTTCAGCGATTCTACCAACTGCCGCTGCACCGGCGTGAGGTCTTGTAAATATTGCTGCCACTGAGCCGGAGTCAAGCCCAAACTGTGTTCTTTGAGCGAAGTTTCCAGCCAGTTGGCGACTAATTCCGGTGCTTGTTTGACCGCAAAAACCCGAATCGCGTGGTAACTGACTTTTTCTCGCAAGCGGTAAATTTGCTTGATCGGAACCTTCAAATCCTCGGCAATTGCCTCTTGGGAACGACCTTGCAGGTAAAGCTGCAGCCACCGGGAAGCCAAGGGATCGACTTCAGCAGCCAAGTAATTCTCAAATTCTTGTTGGACAATCTGCCGCTGAGTTTGCTGCTCTTCCCAAGCTTGATTTTCTCGATACTCCGACATCGCCTGTTCGTCTAGCAGACTAAGCGGTTCGTCTGTATCGTCGGGTAGAACCTGTTCCGACACCAGCCGCACCCAGTCTCCCGCAGGCACTTGGGTCAACCCGCCCCGCTGGGAACGCCGCAGGTAGTTGACAAAACGGTACACCAACAGCGGCTGGTTGCGAATCGGCCGTAAGCAGTATTCTTCTGTGCTCGCTAGCAGCAAAGCATTTCGCAGGCGTCTGTCTGAGGTGCATTCGGCAATCCAGGCGACTTGCTGCTGCAGGTAGCGATCGGAATTGAGCATTTCCTGAATCACTTCTTGTAGTACCTCCACCGCACTCCGCTGTCTGTCGCGACTCAGGGAAACCCACGCTTGGATTTTTTGCCGGAGCACCACCAAACCGCCGAGCCGCCCGATCAAGTTGCGGTAAGCTTTTTCTGGTGGTACTCCCAGATACCGAGAAATCAAAATTCGATATAAAAAGTCGATCGCGCCGGAGGCGACGGTTAGCTGAGCCGGAGCAAGAGTGTCAAATCTTTCTGGCCTGTCTCCCAACAGCCAGCGGACAACGCTCTCGCGAGTGCTAGAACTCTCCTCCGGGCAATCTTGTTCAAGTCGTGACTTCCAATCTTGTGCCAGTCTTTCCGCCAAGGTCATGAGCTGTTGAGCTATTTGTCTTTCACCCCCGATTTTACGTGGTATGCTGATCATTTGATTCTTTTTTGGATCTAATATGACTTGCGCGTCGGTAAAATAATTCTGTATTTGGGTTATCGCTAGCGGTAACTTTTGTAATGATTAAACGGGCAGATTAATTGCCTATTGACAAAAACACCTAACACTGTTATATGGCTAACTTTTTATTAGAACTCGGTACAGAAGAATTGCCCGCCTCCTTTGTCTCAAGCAGCGTCCAGCAGTGGCAGCGACTTGTGCCTGCAACGCTGGCAGAAGAATCCTTGACAAATGACTCTATTAATGTATACGCTACTCCGAGGCGTTTGGCCGTTCTCGTGAAAGGACTGCCAGTTCAGCAATTAGATAGAGAAGAAGAGGTAAAAGGGCCACCCGCAAGTTCGGCTTTTAAAGATGGAAAACCGACGAAAGCAGCGGAAGGTTTTGCGAAAAAGCAGGGCGTAGAAATTGATGCTTTGGAAGTTCGCGCTACCGATAAAGGCGATTTTGTGTTTGTGCTCAAAAAGATTCCGGGGCGGATGAGTGCGGATATTTTGACCGAACTTGTGCCGCAGTGGATTAATAAGTTAGAAGGCAAAAGATTTATGCGGTGGGCCGACGGAGATTTGAAGTTTCCGCGCCCGATTCGATCGCTAGTGGCACTGTTAGATGATACTGTACTGCCAATTACATTAGTGAGCGGTTCGGATACGGTCAAGAGCGATCGAATTTCCCAAGGACACCGGGTTTTATACACCCCACCTACACCCCTGGGAGGGGTCTCGATTCCCAAAGCCGAGGATTATGTCGAGTGTCTGCGGGCTGCTTGCGTGGAGGTCGATCGAACCCAGCGCAAAAATCAAATTAAAGCACAAGTAGAAGCAGCAGCAACAAAACAAGGCGGTTACGCCGACATTACCGAAGATTTGTTAGAAGAAGTCACCGACTTAGTAGAATGGCCGAACGCAGTTGTCGGCAAATTTGACGAGGAATTTTTGATATTGCCGCCGGAAGTAATCACCACAATTATTGTTACAAACCAGCGGTATTTTCCGATTCTCAAAAACCCCGGTTATCCTGAACTTCTGCCCTATTTTATTACAATTTCCAACGGAGATCCCGCTAAAGCCGCGATTATTGCCGCAGGTAACGAGCGAGTAGTGCGGGCGAGATTGGCAGACGGTCAGTTTTTCTACAAAGCAGACTTGGTAAAGCCTCTAGAGGATTATTTGCCCAAGTTGGAAAAAGTGACTTTCCAGGAAGATTTGGGGACAGTGCGCGCAAAGGTCGATCGTCTGTGCAAGATTGCCAGCCTCATCACCAATCAACTGCAAATCACAGGCGAAGAACAAGCTTACATAGCAAGAGCAGCCTTACTTTGCAAAGCCGACCTCGTAACTCAAATGGTTTACGAACTGCCCGAAATGCAAGGAATCATGGGGCAGAAATACGCCTTAGCAAGTGGCGAATCGGAAGAAGTAGCCACAGCAATTTTTGAACATTATTTGCCCAAAGGCGCGGGCGACAATTTGCCGCAAACTCTTACAGGTCAAGTTGTCGCAATAGCCGACAAATTAGATACATTAGTCAGCATCTTCGGTTTGGGAATGTTGCCGACTGGTTCATCCGATCCCTTCGCTTTGCGTCGCGCAGCCAATGCAATAACTAACATTATTTGGGCTGCTCAGTTGCCGATCAACCTGCACAAGTTGCTCGCAGAAGTTGTTGCCGAATTTACCGCAATGCGCCCGCAAACATCGGCGGAATTACTGGATCAGTTATACGAGTTTTTCCTGCAAAGAATTCGGACTTTGTTGCAAGAAGAAAAAAATGTAGATTATGATTTGGTAAATGCAGTTTTGGGAGAAAACGACCCAGAATATACTGAACGAGCATTGAGAGATTTGTTGGACGCACTGGAAAGAGCGCTTTTCCTACAACAAATCCGCAATAACCAGACTTTGGATCTAATTTACGAAACAGTCAACCGTTCAACTCGTTTGGCTGCTCAAGGTGATTTGGATAAAGTTGAATTGGAACCGAAAGCGGCGGTGAAACCGGAGTTATTTCAAAAGTCGTCTGAACAAGCTTTTTACGATGCAGTAGTGCAGTTAGTGCCGCAAACGCAGCTATCTAAACAAACTCGCAATTACCAGCAGTTGGTAGATAGTTTGACTGAGATTGCTCCAACTGTCAGCAACTTTTTCGACGGGCCAGAAAGCGTTTTGGTGATGGATTCTGACCCCGAAATTAAGCAAAATCGGTTGAATTTACTGGGGTTGCTGCGGAATCACGCGCGGGTGTTGGCTGACTTTGGGGCGATCGTCAATCGATTTTAGATTTTAGATTTTGGATTTTAGATTGCCGCCAAAGGTTTTGATGTAATATCAAATCCATTGGTATCAGAATTATTCATTTCTATCTTCTCTCTTCTCCTCCTCTGTGCCCTCTGCGCCCTCTGCGGTTAAACCATCCCCAAAAAACCGTAACATATAAGAGGAAAAAACCGAGAAAATTCGCTCCATCACACACACAACTTATGCCGATAGCTCATATCATTGGACTAGGAAAATCAGGAATTGCCGCCGCCAGACTGCTAAAACGCGAAGGATGGGAAGTAACGCTGAGCGATCGCTCATCTTCCCCAAACTTGCTCGAACAACAACAGGAATTCGCTAACGAAGGCATTCATGTGGAGTTAGGTCAATCTTTTGAACCAGTCGAATCTATAGAATTAATAGTAGTAAGTCCGGGTGTTCCCTGGGACAGTCCAGCATTAGTGCGCGCCAGAGAGTTAGGAATTGAAACAATCGGAGAAATGGCTCTCGCGTGGCGTTACCTCAAATCACCTTGGGTGGGAATTACCGGCACTAACGGCAAAACTACTACTACTGCTTTAATTGCTGCGATTTTTGCAGAGGCCGGGCTTTATGCTCCCGCTTGTGGCAATATTGGCTATGCTGCGTGTGAATTAGCTTTAGCTGAAAAACAGCCGGATTGGGTAATCGCAGAAATCAGCAGCTATCAGATAGAATCCTCGCCGTTTGTAGCGCCGCGCATCGGAGTTTTGACGACTTTGACGCCGGATCACCTCAGTCGCCACAAAACTTTAGAAAATTACTACAACATTAAAGCGCATTTGCTGAAAAAGTCGGAATTGCAAGTAATTAACGGCGACGATCCTTGTTTGCGGCAGCAAGGAGTTGACGTTTGGCCGGATGCGTGTTGGACGAGTGTCAAAGGTGAAAAAGATTTGTTGGGAAATACAGATTTTGGAGCCTATATTCAAGATGGTTGGGTAATAGCTCAAAGCGATAAAATTCTGCCGGCTGATTCTTTGCGGATGGTGGGAGAACACAATTTGCAGAATTTGTTAATGGCGGTGGCGACGGCTAATTTGGCGGGGATAGATAAAAGTGCGATCGCCCGGGCGATCGCTAAATTCCCCGGAGTTTCGCACCGCCTCGAACACATCTGCACTTGGGAAGGCATAGATTTCATCAACGACAGCAAAGCTACTAATTATGACGCCGCCCAAGTCGGGTTGGCTTCTGTGAGCGCACCGGCGATTTTAATTGCGGGCGGTGACGCGAAAGAAGGGGACGATCGCGCGTGGATTGATACAATCAAGGCGAAAGCTGCTGGGGTGTTGCTAATTGGGGATGCGGCAGGTATTTTTGCCGATCGGCTCGAACAAGCAAATTACAACGCTTGGGAAATTGTCGAAACAATGGAAAGAGCAATCCCGCGAGCAGCAGAATTAGGCAAACAAAATCATGCTAAAGTAGTGCTGCTTTCCCCAGCCTGTGCTAGCTTCGATCAATACCAAAACTTCGAGCAACGGGGCGATCATTTCCGCCAATTATGCCTCGAATCCCTAGTTTAGATATGTCATTGTTCGCTGTGTACAAATTAAGATTATTCTACACAGCGAACACTAACAAAATTAAATCTGCGTTCATCTGCGTCTATCCGCTTACATCTGCGGTTAAAAATTAAAACCTCTGATTTTGGCTAATCTACTTTAACTAACAGTCTTCCAAATATCCTTAATTCTAGCCTGCTGTTCCCATTCTAGCTCAGAAAAAACTAACATCATTTCCTCATGAGTGTAATCAATAATTATTGCAGCCAATTGAGCCGCCGTTTCCGCTGACAGCATTGCTAGTTTCAATTTGGTCATTGCTTCTTTATCCATCAACAGTAAACTTTTAATTTTTACCTCATTTAGATTTTATTTTTTTCTACAAATCTCTGTCAGTTGTGCATTAAAACTGGCAATCTGAGCAGCACTTATTGTATCAGAAGGCGGCGAGGATATTTTAATTTTTTTGCTGCAAATCTGAGAGAGCAATTTTTCATCAATCTCCAGAATCAGGTCTTCGGAAGCTACATTTTTTTGCAACAAAATTGCGATTTCTCTTTCGAGTTGGCGATTTCCTTGCTGAAAGAAATCTTGAGAGTTAGAACGAAACAAACCGCTATTAACTTGCTGAATTTGGGCGGGTGTCAGCGATTGAGCCGAGACTGCCGCCGGAAATCCCAAAGATGCTGCTAGCCACCAGCTATAAATTATCTGTTTGAGAATGCTGTTCATCACTGTCGGGAGGAGTTTTTACCTCAATTGGTTTCTCGTCTTCTGACTCGCTTGCTAATTCATCTTCTCGTTCAAGTTTTTCTTGCCACTCGACAAGCTGCTGAAAAAGTTTCGGGTTAATTTCAAATACGGGTTTGTTGGTTTCTGACATATTTACTCCTGAAAGTAATTGAAATACTTGAATTTAGCTGGTTCCCTGCCTCTGCCAGGGAACCGCTGTCGAGAGGCTCTGACTCGCTTTTTCAGCAGGAAAATTGGAGGCAGAGCCTCCGGATCTGCGTTACCACGCTGAGCCTGGAAACGAGTAGAAAAACAATTATGTCGATCGGAATTTACGCTTAAACCTTCAGCAGCGACATAATTATGCCAGTTAAAGACCCACCAAGCAAAGCTAAAGTAGCTAAGGTACTAATGCCAAATCCTGCCCCTCTTTTTTCGGCAGCTTGATAGTAACCCCAAGCAAACAAAATGCGTCCAATTATCCAAACTGCGCCGATACCGGCGCCCCAAATTGGGCTGATAAATTGCGAGAACAGCCACAACGAGGGCAAAAATAGAATCATTTGCTCTAAGGTATTTTGCTGAACTCGCACCACTCGCTCAAAGTCTGGGTTTCCTGTCATCTGCGGGGGAGAAACTTTATATTTGAATCTAGCTCTGCCGACGTTGATGGTAACAACGAAGTAGAGAATTAATGCTGAAACAGTAATTAGACTAGGCCAAAGTGTCGCGTTTGCTTCTGCGAGCATGATTCGGTATTATTGGGTGGAGTATATATCTTGATTATAAATCAATTATTTCCGATCGCGTTATTCATCGCCATCCCGTCATTCAAGGCAGGGGATTTGATGCAACTGCTGGGTATTACTGGCGCGGCAATTGCTTTATAGTTCTGGGACATCCTCGAAAACTTGCTGGCTGGGATTTTGATTGTTTTGCCTGCACCTGCACAGGGATACAAGTCTCCGACTCTTGTGGTGAGCCACCCAAAATTTTAGAGCCTAGTTCAACCTCCTCGATTCATCTGTGGAGTAAATCTAAAATCGAGAATCTAAAATCTAAAATTGGTAGAGTAAATCTAAAATTGGTAGAGTAAATCTAAAATCTAAAATCTAAAATCGACTGATCGCACCTGAATAGGGATATAATGCACCGACTTAAGGAGATTACTTTGCTCAACAATATTCGAGACCGTCTTAAATATTTCACCAGGAGCAGGATTCCTCGAGAGCATTTAAAGCAAATACGAGTTGACTTGTTGGAAGAATCAACCCTAGATATTAACTATCTTGTGTTAATTCTCGGCTCCTGTATAATCGCCACCTTTGGACTGCTTGCCAACAGTGCGGCAGTCATTATCGGTGCAATGATCATTGCGCCTCTAATGTTGCCAATCCGAGGGTTAGCATTTGGAGCGGTAGAAGGTAACGTTCTCCTCTTCCGCAAAGGTTTAATTGCATTAGCAGTCGGGACGGTGCTAGCAATTTTTCTAGCTTGTTTTTTGGGAGCTTTGGTACAACTTCCCGACTTTGGGAGCGAAGTTCTAGCCCGTTCTAAACCTACATTACTAGACTTAGGAATTGCGATCGCCGCTGGGGGAATCAGCGGCTATGCGAAAGTTCAGCCCAAAGTTTCTGCTACTCTGGCGGGAACTGCGATCGCCGTGGCTCTAATGCCGCCAATTTGTGTTATAGGTTTAGGCTTATCTCAAGCTAATTGGTCGCTCAGTTTGGGAGCAAGCCTCCTGTATCTTACTAATTTGCTGGGGATTACTCTCTCCTGTATGCTAACCTCTTTAATGGCCGGCTACACGCCCCTGCATCGCGCCGGTAAAGCCCTATTGTGGGCGCTAGGATTGACGACTATACTTGTGATTCCTCTGGGGGTGAGTTTTGCGGAATTGATCGAGCAAGCGCAACTAGAAGCCAGTCTGAAGCGGGCGTTGCTTAACCGAACTATCACTTTTCAACGGGTGGAACTGATTAAAACTGATACTAACTGGTTGACAAAACCGCCGGAGGTTCGTCTGATTGTTCGCAGCAGCGAAGCTTTGACACCCAAACAAGTACAGCTTTTAGAAGCATTTGTCGAAAAAGAAATGGGTCAACCATTCACCCTAATTTTTCAAGTCAGTCAAGTTGAAGAAGTGCGGCGATCGACACTGAATAAGTCCCGCTCGAAACCGAAGCCTTAACTATTTGATTCCTAATTATATGACCCCAGAAACTCTAATTAACGAAGCGACTATCGAGGGCAATCTGAAGAAATTTCTTTTAGTGCTATTAGTTTCCTTAAGTGTGGCGATACTGCCGCAACTATGGGGCTGGTTGCGCCAAATTCCCTACACGCTGCTTTTAGTAATTGTCGGGTTGGGCTTGGCTTTTATAGATGTGCGATTGGTGTCGCTCTCGCCCGAACTGATTCTGTTGATTTTTTTGCCGCCTCTTTTGTTTGAAGCTGCTTGGAATCTGGAATGGTCTAAACTCAAGCGGGATTTAGTGCCGATCGCTCTTTATGCGGTTTTGGGTGTTGTGATTTCCGTTGCTGGCGTGGCTTTTGCTCTCAACCAAATAGCTGGAGTTTCTTTAGCAATCGCCCTGTTGGTAGGAGCTAGTATATCTGCTACCGATCCTGTTTCAGTCATTGCATTGTTCCGGGAATTGGGAGTTGAAAAACGCCTAGCTTTGCTGGTGGAGGGTGAGAGTTTATTTAATGATGGCATTGCTGTTGTTGCCTTTAGTTTTTTGGTGGGATTTTCTTTAGGGACGGATGAAGTTGGCATCCCATTTCTGGTGGGGCGTTTCTTAGCTTTTGTGGGAATTGGGATTACTGTCGGGAGTGCGATCGGTTTTGGTATCTCCTATCTCACCCAACGGTTTGATTTACCTTTAGTGGAGCAATCGTTAACCTTAGTTTCCGCCTACGGCACTTATATAATTGTGGAGGATTTAGGCGGTTCTGGGGTAATTGGTGTGGTGGTGATGGGCTTGATATTTGGCAATTTCGGCTCTCGTATCGGTATGCAGCCCAGTACCAGACTGGCGGTAACACAATTTTGGGATTTTGTGGCGTTTTTTGTAAATTCGATCATGTTCCTGCTGATTGGCGATCGGATTAGTTTTGCTGGTTTGCAAGCGAATTTAGGAGTGATTGGCATAACTGTGGCGGCGATGTTTGTGACACGAGCGATCGCTATTTTTGGTTTAGGATGGTTGAGCAATAGGTTGGCAAAATCTGAAATTTCATTAGCCGATAGAACTGTGATTTGGTGGGGAGGATTGCGGGGTTCTGTATCGATTGCGTTAGCTTTGAGTGTGCCGGAGGTTTTTCCCGAACGGCAAAAAATTATTGCGATCGTGTTTGGGGTAGTTTTATTTACGCTGCTAGTACAAGGTTTAACCACCAAGGCGCTGCTGGAAAAATTGGGCTTGTTGAGCAACCAGGAGTTGCGCCAGCAGTATCTGGAGGCGATCGCCCAACGTGTTGCTCTCAATCGGGTTCTCAAGTATCTATCTGATGTATCGGGCGATCGTAAAATAGAGCCTGAGTTTTCCAATCATCTCGTGAGTCAGCTTCAAGAAAAATTAAACTTGCTGCAAGCAGAAATCAACCAAATGTACGATCGATTTCCTGAACTGCGGCAGATGACAATCGACAAACTCGAAGGGGATTTGCAGGCAATAGAGGCTGATACTTATGCTGAATTTGTGCGAGCGGGTCAATTGAATGAGCTGCCTATTTCTGTGTTGCAGCAATGTTTTAAAGAGCGGAATGAGAAAATTGTTTCTTAATAGGGTGTTTGTAGGGATAATCCCCGTGATTGTCCCGCTTATGTGGAAATTTTGCGTAAGTCCTAAAACCATTAAATTTCTCGTGCCTTGTTATATTCCGTGTTGGCAATCAAAAACAGTCCGAATTGTTGATGGGCGGACATGATATAATTCCGGAGCTTGTAGGGTGCGTCAGCCTACGATAATTTGAATATGAGCTAGATCATAGAAAGATTTGGGAGAATTTGGCAAACTGAGAGTAAGGTTAGATAGGAGGTCAATTTAATGACCAATACTGCTCTCAATTTTAAGACTGCACCCGGACATGAAGTTCTGGCCGCGGCGGGCAAGAAAATGCTGAGGCCGGGGGGGAAACTTGCTACAAAACAGTTATTTGAATGGGCGGATTTTCAGCCTGGGGAGACTGTTTTGGAGTTGGCTGCTAGTTTTGGATATAGTTCGATCGCCCTTGTTGAACGTTTTGGCGTAAAAGTCGTGGGAGTTGAGAAAAATTCCGAGAGTGTGGCCCGCGCTCGTGCTAATGTTGCAGCAGCAGGTTTGAGCGATCGAGTGGAAATTGTGGAAGGAGATATTTTTCACTTGGATCGGATTTCCCAACAGTTTGATTGGGTTTTGGCTGAAGCTATCCTGACAATGCAGTCGCCGTCAGGGAAAACTAAAATTGTATCGGGAATTTGCGATCGTTTAAAACCAGGCGGCAAGTTTCTCTCTCACGAACTTTTAGTTAAAAACCGAGAATCTGAAATTCACAAAGCTTTATCAGAAGTGATTCGGGTTAATTCAACGCCTTTGTCTGAGTCTGGCTGGATTGCTGTTTACCAAAACGCGGGCTTGCAAGTAGAAAAGTGTCAAAGTGGGGCGATGGAGCTCCTCAACTTGCCGCGAATGCTGCAAGATGAAGGGTTTGTGGGTACTGTGCGGATTTTATGGAATATATTAAGTCGATCGCAAATTCGCGATCGTATCTTAGCAATGCGTCGAGTTTTCCAGCATTACCAACAGGATCTAGGCTACATCCTTATCTCTGCCAAAAAACAATCTTAATCGATTTCCGATTTTCGATTTTCGATTGAAGAAAGTGAAGCCACTGATAAATCCGGGGCGCCCGGACCAAATTAATTGATTTTCCAAAACTATGACTACTACTCTTTTACCGCTACAATCTGCCGCTATCCAACTCCGAGACGCAATTGAATATCCCGCCGCCGGAGTGTTGAGCAAAATTTTAGTCAAAGACAATAATTGTCAGTACAGTTTATTTTGTCTGGCGGCCGGAACGGAAATTTCGGAACACACTTCGGCACGGAATGCCACAGTTAATGTCATCGAAGGAAAGGGTCTTTTGACTTTGGAAGGCAAGGATATTGTTTTGGAACCGGGGGTGTTTGTCTTCATGCCCGCTCGCGCACTCCACGCTTTGAAAGCTGAAGAAAATTTGGCGTTTATTTTAACACTTTCCGAGGCTAATTAATTTCCGAAATATTGCTGTAGGGGCGGGTTTTACCAACCCTAATTGCCTAAAATCAATAATCTCATCAACCCGCCCCGATTCACAGATTGTCGGGGGCGGGTTTATATATATAGTGAGTCGCAGTCAAATATTGTTTGTGAAACCCGCCCCTACAAGAATTGGGATTTTAACATTTAGTCTTTAGCTAAATATTGCTGTAGGGGCGGGTTTTACCAACCCTAATTGCCGAAAATCAATAATCTCATCAACCCGCCCCGATTCACAGATTGTCGGGGGCGGGTTTATATAGATAGTGAGTCGCAGTCAAATATTGTTTGTGAAACCCGCCCCTACAAGAATTGGGATTTTAACATTTAGTCTTTAGCT
>NZ_JAUBRA010000001.1:0-24811 GCF_036701555.1 Microcoleus sp. Pol10D4 | reverse complement strand
CCCGATTCACAGATTGTCGGGGGCGGGTTTATATAGATAGTGAGTCGCAGTCAAATATTGTTTGTGAAACCCGCCCCGACAAAAATTGGGATTTTATTAACATTTAGTCTATTTCTTCTCCCGAGGCGAGAGCCTCTAATTTTTGCCAATCCAATATCATAATTTTACCGCCTCTACTGTAGGAGACAAACGGCTTGAGTTTCTTAAATAACCGCACGCATTCTTCGTAGGTAATCCCAATGCTGCGAGCAATTTGATAGTAGGGAAAACGTTTTTCTAAACATACACTATTATCCGCAAGCTTCGTACCTTGCTCGACGGCAAAGTAATGAATAAATCGGGCCAGCCGCACGATCGCCCTTTCCGACACCAAACCGTGCACGGTATCGTGCAGTTGCTGCAACCGCTGGTTGAAAACCGCCAATATTCGCAAAGCAATCTCAGGATTTTCCCGAATTGCTGCTAGCAAAAATTCCCGTTCTGTGGTAAGAACTTGGACATCAGTTTCTGCAGTCACCGTTGCGGGGGCAATGCCGTTGCCTAGCAAAGCAGGTGCGGCAAAAATATCTCCCTGAAATAAAGTGCGGAGAATTGTTTCTTTGCCCGCCGTCGCTGTTTTTGCAACCCGCAGAGAACCGCTCAAAAGAGTGTATAATTTTTCGGGGATGCGATCGCCCTCATACATCACAACTTCTCCCTGTCGGTAACTCCGAATTGCTGTATGTTCTTGCAATCGCTCTAATTCAGTTTGGTTTAAGCTGGCAAATATCCCAATTTCTGCCAGTTGCTCAACAGTTGCTTTCATACATTTAAGTCTACCAGATCGGAGTCTATTGAGAGTATAATAAAGGTGAATTCAGAATATATCGAGACAAGCAGAGCCATCTACGAAAATGCCCAGCCAGAATATCGGCGATATTATTTTGATGAGATAGCTGGCGGATTTGTACTCGTCCACCAAGACCATAATCTTAATAATTCCGAAAGTTTTGTCGCTGAAGTTTTGGCTAAAATGGGAAAGAGAGTTAGACTTTTGAGCGAGCAAGCAGCAGAGGGTGTGAGAACGCCAGATGCTGAGATTGACGGTGAGATTTGCGAATTTAAGGAGTTGACAGAACAAACTCAAAACATCAGAGACCGAGTGCAAGAAGGCATCAGTAGAGCAAAAAAACAAGGTGCAGTAACGGTTATTTTTCACGTAAACCGAAAGAGTTACGAGTTTTGGAAGGTAAACGACGGCATCAGAAAAGCTTTTTATTGGGACGACACACAACGGATTCAGAGCATTATATTAGTATTCAATAGCGAAGAATCTCAAGAAATTACTAGGGAGGAATGGGAAAATGGAAGACGTTTTTAATGAGTTTGAAGAAATTATACAAAGAGGATTAAAAAATAATATGCCGCGAGATGCCAAATTGATAACTGTTGGGCAAATTCTTTATGCAGTTACCCGCGATGAGCTGACAAATAAAGAAGGTTGGCAGCTTGAAGCAATGCTGGGAGGCAGAAAAAACTGGGAAGAGGCACTTGAGTACAGCATTTTTGGCTATCCAGTAGATACAGAAATGCCATCTTTAGACAAACCTCTGGTTATTGCCGGTAAAACTTTTCATTCTCGCTTGATGACGGGGACGGGAAAATATCGCAGCATTGCAGAAATGCAGCAAAGTGTCAACGCTAGCAGGTGCGAAATTGTTACCGTAGCTGTGCGGCGAGTGCAAACAAATGCTCCCGGCCATGAAGGATTGGCAGAGGCTCTCGATTGGACTAAAATTTGGATGCTGCCAAATACTGCCGGTTGTCAAACTGCGGATGAGGCAATTAGAGTAGCTCGTTTAGGTCGGGAAATGGCGAAACTTTTAGGGCAAGAAGACAATAATTTTGTCAAATTAGAAGTGATTCCTGATGCTAAATATTTGCTGCCAGATCCGATCGGCACTTTGGAAGCTGCAGAACAATTAGTTAAAGAAGGTTTTGCCGTTTTGCCCTACATCAACGCCGATCCCCTGCTGGCAAAACGCCTCGAAGAAGTCGGTTGTGCGACAGTCATGCCTTTAGGTTCCCCCATCGGTTCAGGGCAAGGGATCAACAATGCGGCCAACATTCAAATAATTATTGACACGGTGAAGGTTCCTGTGGTTGTCGATGCGGGGATCGGAACGCCCAGCGAAGCAGCCCGAGCAATGGAAATGGGAGCCGATGCACTGTTGATTAATTCCGCGATCGCCAATGCCCAAAATTCCCCGGCAATGGCAAAAGCAATGGGAATGGCGGCAGAAGCGGGGCGGATGGCGTACTTAGCAGGCAGAATGCCGATCAAAGATTACGCGATCGCCTCTTCTCCCCAAACAGGCACTGTCACATCCAAATAAATTCCTGAATTTTCCTGGGCGCTTTTTTGGTAGAGTTGTAAGCATCAAAAATATTAAGGATTGTGACTGATGCCTTACATCAAAGATGACGATGGACGCCTGAACAACTTTGCTAAAGAGCCGAAGGTGTATGAAGCCGTACCTCCCAACAAAAATCAGCAACGCAACTACATCATCATGGGTATTGCAGCAGCCATGTTAGTCGCCGGTTTGGTGTACGTGGCTGCCTCCGTCTGAAAACTGGCCTGAGACTCAAAGCTGCTTCAAATCGCAATTTTAAATAATCCTTCGAGAAACCATGTTTTCCTTTCCCAAGGAAACATGGTTTTTGTGTTTCAATAAAAGCAGGTAGTTGCGACAATCCTGAAGCGTGCCGAGCGAGCTGGAAAGCTAAATAAGACAAGCATAAATTTGGTGTTTTCCTCTTGGCTGTCGGGATCAGGGACTTGGGTTGCACTTAATCACACTGGTTCGCCACCCACATAAAATTGCCAATTGAAAATCTACAATCCTTTAGTCATCATCGGTGCGATTGACAATCAAGCATCCAGGATACAAGCCCCCGGATTCATTCCAACGCACAAACTCAGGACCCAGAAATAAAAAACCTGTATCCGATAAAAAAGTCGCCGAATTTATCCGTGGGGTCAAGGCTTCAATCTAAAATCTAAAATCTAAAATCTAAAATCGATTGACTGCCTTCGGGGCTTAGTTGTGAGGTATGAGCGATCGAGATTTCAACTCTCAACTCTACAATCTACAATCCAAAATCTAAAACCTAAAACCTAAAATCTAAAATCTAAAATCGGCTGATCCTGATGTCTATTCCTTCCCAAAAAGTTTCTAGCTCGAACAAGCTGATCTACCAACGCTTGAAACAGGCGATCGACCTCAATTTACGCCGTCAAATTTTTATTGCCGCCTGCGACGACTTGTGCTTGCGGGACTGTCTGGCAGCCCGCTTGCAGACAGAATTAGCCGCAGAGAGCGCAGGCTCAGATCCTCGCTCCCCGCTCAACTACCCCCGATTTGTCAGTTTGGAACTCGACTTGAGCGATCCAAATCCTTGGGGATCGATCGCCGCGTGGCTGAGCCAACACCCACCGCCGCAAAACAGAGGCAGCTACAGCCGTTTGCCGGGATTTCAAATTCTCGGGGCAGAACACCTGACCAGGCACTCAGCAGCCGTGCAGTGGTCATTCCTGAGCTATTTGAGAGACATCGAAGCAAACCTGCAATTGTGCGAGTCTACTCTGTTGCTGTGGGTGTCGCGCCCCTGGCTAAGTTCGATCGAGCAATCGGCCCCAGAATTTTGGCACTGGCGAACCGGAGTATTTGAGTTTGAAGGCGAACCAACTCCAGCTAAGGAAGACTTCGGGCACTTTGAGGACTTCGGAAACTCAGGAGACTTGCGAAACCTGCGGGACAGCGGAGACTTTGGCAACCAACTTTTAATATCTTCTTTGTCTGGACAATCCCCAATTCCCGATGAACAATTCCCAATTTCCTATCCCCCGTCCCCAGCGCCTGATTCTAAATCCGTCCAACTGGCAGATGACGAACAATCCCCAATTTCCCATTCTCCGTCCCCAGCGCCTGATTCTAAATCTGTCCAACTGGCAGATTTGGTGCTAGCAGCAGCCTCAGAGGATTTGGCAGCCGAAAATAATCCCGCATCAGAGGAGAATTTTCTGCCGCTGCAAACCCTGCAATACATCGAACTGCTGCAAGAACATCAGTGTTGTTCCGAAGCATTGGCTTTGGCTTATCACGGTTTGGGAAATTACTACCGCGATCGCATTCTCGGCGGAGACGTTTCAGAGCAAAACCTCACAATCGCCATTCGTGCGATCGAACAAGTGATTGCATATCTCGACGTTGACACCAACTCGCAGCAAAATCAACCACTAACTGAGGAATGCGCGCGGCTGATTGCCCAATTGACAGAAAATTTAACTCAGTACGCCCAGGAGTCCCACAGCCTACCGCCAATTTCCGATTTGCTCAACGATCTCGGTACTCTCTACTGGATGCTATCGCGCGATCGCACGCAGCATAACGCCTCAGATCCGGTATCCAGCCTTGAACGCAGCATCGCCCTCTACCTTGAAGGTTTGAACCGAACAGATGCTGAAACCGTACCCCAAACCCGCGTTAGATTAAACAAAAATTTGGGAATCGCCTCGGCCGATTTAGCCCGCTATCGAGACAAGACAGAGAACTTGCAACACGCAGTTGCAGCTTACCAACAAGCGCTGCTGGATCTAGACCCCGCCGTGGAGCCTCAGCAGTACGCTGCTGCTCAGAATAATTTGGCGACAGCATACTGGAATTTAGCCCAAGATGGTGAGCCGATCGTATATCTCAAAAGCGCGATCGCAGCTTACACCCAAGCCCTCTCCTGCTACAGTCCCGAACGAGAACCCCTCAACTATGCCGGAGTGCAAAACAACCTCGGTACCGCCTGCTGGAACCTCGCTCAGCACGAACCCTCAGAACCCCTGCTAGTCAGGGCGATTTCCGCCTACCGCGAAGCATTGAAATACCGCACCCGCGAATTAGTACCCGCAGCAGCAGCCGCCACCTACAATAATCTCGGTACCGCTTATTGGCATTTGGCGAACCAGTTTCAGCAGCAGAAACAGGGGCGGACGGAATCATTGCAGCAGGCGATTACCGCCTACGAAGCCGCCCTGGATATCGCCGGAGAGCTCGATCGAACCCAACTCACCTTTGACGCCTTGGCCGCCCGCAACAATCTCGGACTAGCCCACTATCAACTAGCCACCGACCCAAATTTCGCCGCTAACAAAGTCGCACAGACAAGCCATCTAGAAGCTGCACTGCACCACCAGTTGCAAGTGTGTGCCGAATGGGGACAACATCTCAATGACAAAGGGTTAACATATGGGGATAAACTCAACTTGCAAGCCGCGGCAAACTCCCAAGCTGCTGATTCTCGGCAAACAGCATTGAGCTATATTGTCAAAACGATTAGAGCTTTCTATAGTGAATGTGGGCTGCCAGGCCAAAATTTAGCCTTATCCAAAGTTCCTGGAGATTTATTGCCTGAAATTTTGCGTAGGTTATAAATAGAGCTATAACTATTAAAAGCTCAATGTTTTCGAGATTTGTATCCAGTTTTCTATTATTATGGCTGAATATTCTTGCCTAATTCTTCAAGCAAACTTGTGGTCATGGCCCCTGTAAAAATCCTTGTGGTTGATGACGACCCGGCAATCCGAAATTTAATTCACCGTTTTTTGAGCCAGCAAGGTTATCAAGTTGAGTCTGGCCAGGACGGTCAGACTGGTCTGGAATTATTTGAGCAACTCAATCCTGACTTAGTAGTTCTAGATGTAAATTTACCTGATACAACTGGCTACAAACTGTGTCAAGAAATGCAAAGACGCACGGGCGTGTTTGTGTTGATGCTGACTGCCCGAACCGATGAAGCTGACAAAATGAAAGGGTTTGCCGAAGGTGCTGACGACTACATTACTAAACCTTTTAGTCTTGTAGAGATTGGAGCTCGCGTTGCAGCAATTTTGAAGCGCAAACGCATTGTTACTCCCGCCGAACAACAAAGTCTTACTTTTGGAGAGCTACTAATAGATCCGGTTCGCCGCGAAGTAATTCTCGGCCGTCAGATAGTTGCTTTGACTGCTTTAGAATTTGATCTGCTGTACTGTTTGGCCAGCAAACCAGGTCGCGTGTGGAGGCGATCGGAATTGCTGCATGAAGTGTGGGACTACGAGTATGTAGGAGCCGATCGCGTGGTGGATGTCCATATAGGTCAAATTCGCCGCAAAATTGAACCAGATGCCACTCAAATTTCGATGATTCAAACCGTCAGGGGGGTGGGTTACAAGTTTGAACCCACAACCTAGTAACATTCGGCATTGGGCAGCGGATATGAAGGCAGAAGGCTGTAGGTGCGGGTTCACCAATATCTCGGATTAACACTCGATATTTGTAAACCCGCCCTCCCCACAGAATAATTCAGATCGATCGAGCATCTGATTGTTTGTTCTGCAAATACTTGCCCACTTCTCGTGCACTATCAAAACCCCTTCGCACGCAATCTCCCAAAGCCACTCCGCCAACGTAGTTGCTGCACAAATACAGCCCAGGCAAAGATTTTAAGCCCTCATCGATTTGTTGTAGGCGATCGAAATGCCCCAAATTGTACTGAGGAATCGCCCGCTTCCACACATTCACTGCTAAAACTTTTGGCTGTGGCACATCTGGTTTCAGCAAAATCCGAGACAAATCTCGGTGCACCTCCCGAACGATTTCTTCTGAGTCGAGATTGCCAATTTCCGAATCAGTAGCCCCGCCGATGTAACTGCTGAGAGTTTGCCACCCTGCAGGCGCGCGATCGGCAAATAAACTTGATGTCCAAATCGTCCCCAGAGTGCGAATTCCCTGCCCCCTCGGAATTAAATTTCCAAAACCCACTAATTTACCCTTGACATCAGACTGCGGATATGCTAAGACAACGCAGGCAACTGTAGGATAAGTAAAAGCTTGTAAAGCGCTGCTAACTTCCGGTTGCAGAGGCTGCAACAAATCGGCTGTAACATAAGCCGGCGTTGTCAAAACCACGGTGCGCGCCTCAACTTCCTGTTGTCCGTCGGGCGTCGAGAATACAGCAATGTAAGTTTCGCGTTCTGTACGATCGAGGCGAGTCAGATGCCAGTTGAGTTTCACTCGATCGCCCAATTTAGCAGCGATCGCCTCTGGCAAAGCCTTCAACCCCTGTTTGAACGAACCCAACTCCCCCGGCCTAGTCTTAGGAACATTCGGGTCTGCAGGGATTTTCTTCGGTCTGTTTTTAGCAGAAAGCAGCACCCCCGCCACCAGCCCGCCACCCACATCAGCCATCTTTGTTACCCGCCCAAAAGCCGCCGCCGCGCTAAGTTGTTGCGGATCGCCGGCATAAACCCCAGAAACAAAAGGTTCCACCAACCGCTGCATCACTTCCGTCCCCAGATGACGGCGGAAAAATTGAGAAACAGTTTCCTCGTCACGCTGCTGCGAAAGTCCAGCGCCCATTGCCGGCCCGACAAACCCCAAAGCCCCGAACAACGCCCGCAGTTTCCCCGGAAAACTCAGCAACTGAGACTGAATCATCGCCGGTGGAGTCATCGGCACCGGTTGCAGCTTTTTTTGCCAATAAACATAACGAGGCAATTTGCGATCGGCAAAAATCAACTCTTGCTTCAATCCCACATCCACAGCCAACTTCATCAATTCTGGCGTCGGCGAAAAACTGTTCGGGCCCTCCTCCCAGAGAAACCCTTCGGCTGTCACAGTGGTGATGTTCCCGCCCACACGTCCCTGACTCTCAGTGACTAAAATCTTCAGCGAGGATGCACTCGTTGCTTCCTTTTGAAGTGCGTGCGCCAAACTCAAACCGCTAATACCCGCACCCACAATCAAGGTATCTAATAGTTCCATATTACATAGAAAAATATCGCAATCTTTATGTTACATGGCTTTGCACGGCTTGCGTTCTTTGCTTCGCGTACTGCCAAACCGCTTTCAGATTACCGAATTGGGAATTGCGAATCGGGAATTGGGAATTGGGAATTGGGAATTGGGAATTGGAAATCGGTAAGCTGTCGGGCATTTCTTAAGCATTTTTCTCGAAGGTTGTGGATTAACCTCTGCCCACCTCCCCGTGTCCCCCTCTCTCGATCTCGCTTTTGTATCCGCTGGGTCTGGTTTAAAAAAAGACCATCTGCTGTTATTAAGCTATCTTCCCAAAAATACTATTTCTTTAAAATTTTTGTATTATAGGGAACAGCGCCGAAAATTGCACCGGGAAACGCAGCAGTAAAGTGCCCAAAAAGATTTGAGTGGGTTAAACTAATTTTAGGAAAATTTTAGAGCTTAAGCAAGTCAGCACCCCGCTCGGAAGAGATGGGGCTTTATGCCCTAATCAAAAGACATAGTTGACTAGCTATCGTCTTAACTGATTAGGTTATCAAAAATATGGGTGTAGCTCAAGCTGCTATGAGATCGCGGGTGAAATATTTGAAACGGTAATTGTTCCGTGGAAAGTAGATCATAAAAGTACCAAGTGACCAAGTAGCGCTGTGTAGCAATAATCAATATTCAAGGCGGTGAAAACTGCCTAATGAGTGTTTCCTCGATCAATCTTTAGACACGAGGTTTCCACAATACTAAGCTTTTCTCATGAAAAAATACCCATGCAGGAAGTTATCAACTCGTTTCAGTCTTTTTTCTCTAACTCGGTTGATGCTTTCCTAGAGTGCGATCGACAGCAAAAGTACCTATCGATAAATCCTGTCGCTGCTGCTTGGATGGGATTGGAGCCGGCTGAAATAGTCAACAAAACTAATCAGGAATTATTGAGATTATACCCCAATAATTTGGCGGTGAAAAATATAATCTCGCAGATTGATTCTTGTCTGCAACAAGTATTTATAACCGGGGAAAAAAAGCTGGCAATTCATGAGGTGACGGCGGCAGACGGCGGAATTAAAATTTACGAAACTGCTTACACGCCAGCGGTGGATGCCTCTAGCAAACAGATGCGGGTTTTGGGTGTCGGTAGAGATATCACCAGGCATTACCGCTGGCAGCAGCAGAAAACTCAACAGTTGCGCCGATCGAACCATTTATTGTGGTTGAATGCAGCTAACAGTCCCTTGGCAATGGTGGGCTGGGATGAAGATTTTCGGATCGTTCAGTGGTCGAAACGTGCCGAGGAAATCTTTGGCTGGACAGCCGATGATATGATGGGCAAGCAGTTTGGCGATTTAGATTTGGTTTGCGAAGAAGATAGAGAAACTGTAAGCGCGATCGAGCTTGAACTTGCCACCGGCAACGGCAATACTTCAATTAACCGCAACTATACTAAAAGCGGACAGGTAATTTGGTGTCGCTGGTTCAATTCAATTATTCGCAGTGGCGATACTTTTACCGTGCTTTCTTTGGTGGAAGATATCACCGATCGCAAACGGTTGGAAGCAGAAAAAGCCCAAGCTTCTCGCCTCACAGCAATGGTAGCCGATGTGGGTATTGCCCTCACCCGACATCCTGAAGATATCCTGCTTCCCTGCTGCGAGGCAATGGTGCGAAATCTCGATGTCGCTTCGGCTGAAATTTGGACTTTCAACTCTCAACATAATCTTTGGGAATTGCAAGCAGCCTCGGGAATATCCAATCGCACAGACGATCGGGCTAGCTTTATTGAAAGTAAGGTTAACTCGATCGCCAAACAGCAAAAACCGGAATTTGACTGCGGATTTGAACTGAACAATTTTGGACTCCCAGAGGAAGAATTTGCGAAAGGAAAAGAGGCGCCAAGTTCCGAAGTAGCAATTATCAACACCAGTCAAAAGCCGACAAATTGCCCAATCCCCAAGGAAATTCTCACCTTCGCCGGCTACCCTTTGATAGTCGAAGAACGGCTGGCGGGAGTAATGGTAATTATCAGCAGCCAGCCACTGACAGCACCCTTTCAGGAAACTTTAGCATCGGTTGCGGATGTCATTGCTTTAGGCATCGAACGCAAGCGTGCAGAAGCTGAATTAAAATCAGCTAGAGGGTTTCTAAATTCCGTAGTAGAAAACCTGCCGGTGGGAGTTTTTGCTAAAGATGCTTCTTCGCTGAAATTTGTGCTGTGGAATAAAGCGGGAGAAACGATCGCAGGTGTTACCTCTCAAGAGGCGATCGGCAAAAATGACTACGATATTTACCCCAAAGAACAAGCTGATGTTTTTACTGCTCAAGACAGGGAAATATTGACCGGTGATCATAACCAATCTACTGTTAAAGACATAGCCGAAGAGCCGATCCAAACTCGCCACAAAGGTATGAGAATACTGCACACCCGCAAAGTGCCAATTCTCGACGCTGCAGGCCGTCCTCAGTACGTTTTGGGGATTACTGAAGATATTACTGAACGCAGGCAGGTAGACGAAAGCGTGCGCCTCTACGACCAAATTGTCGAGAATATGCAAATTGGTTTATACGTCTACCATTTAGAAAATATAGACGATGACAGCACTCTCAGGGCGATCGCCTCAAATCCTGCAGCTACCCTATTTACCGGATTAGAAATGGCGGATGTTTTGGGAATGACAATCGACGAGATTTTTCCCCACCTGCGATCGAAAAACATTCCCCAAGCATTTGCTGCGGTAATTCGCAGCCAGAAAGCGGTAGAACTTGAAGATATTGACTGCGATGAAGGCGGCAGAATAACTCGCGCTTTTTCTATTAAAGCTTTTCCATTACCCAACAACTGCATCGGTGTTGCTTTTGAAAACATTACTGCTCGCAAGTGCCTAGAACTTGAACTGCAGGCCTCTTTGGAAAAAACCGAACGTTCCGAACAACTCCTGCGTACAGTAATAGACAAAACTAGCGACTGGATTTTTGCCAAGGACAAAAATTTTAGCTGTATTTTGGCCAACAGGAGTTTCGCTCAAGCGATCGGCAAAACAGTCGAAGAAATAATTGGCAAATCCGATTTAGAATTAGGATTTTCCGAAGATCTAGTGTTTGGGAATTCCGCCAAAAATATCCGAGGCTTCCGCACAGACGACTCTGCTGTACTAGCCGGCGACATCATCCACAATCCCTGCGATCCGGCAACTCTTGCTGACGGTTCAGTACATATTTTTGATACCCAAAAACTTCCGCTGCGCGACGCTGAAAATAATGTATTTGCAGTGCTAGCTTTCGCTCACGATATTACCGAACGACATGAATCGGAAGCAGCTTTGCGTAGAAGTGAATCAAGATTTAGGTCTTTGGTAGCTAATATTCCCGGAGTGGTTTATCGCTGGAAGTGCGATTTTTCGACTAATTTTATTAGCGAAGCCGTTTACTTATTAACAGGCTACCCTGCGGCAGATTTTATTTGGTTTTTGGACAGGAGGTGCCGGACTTTTGCCAGCATTATTTACCCGGAAGATTTGGCAAAAGTAGAAGCAACTATTCGGCAAGGTATAGAAAAGAAAGAGTCTTATAACTTAGAATATCGCTTGCTAGCAGCAGACGGTACGGTTAAATGGGTGTGGGATAAAGGTTCTCCTGTGTTCGACGCAGATGGAAACGTTTGCTATTTGGACGGGGTGATTTTTGATATTAGCGATCGGTACTACGCTGAGGAAGCATTGCGCCAAAAAACTTTAGAGTTAGAAGCAGTTTTTCGTGCTTTGCCTGATTTGTATTTTCGACTAGATGCTGACGGTATAATTGTGGATTATTTGTCAGGAACTTCCTCAAGCTTATACGTGCCTCCCGAACATTCTATCGGTCAACGAATGACAGACATATTGCCACCCAATGTCGCCTGTCAATTTGCCCAAGCAATCTTTGAAATTTCCGAAACAAGAAATTCAATCGATATAGAATATTCGCTTTCCATGTCGGAAGAAGAAAAAACTTATGAAGCCCGACTGTTGCCGTTTAATTCAGATCAGATTATTATTCTAGCCCGCAATATTACCAAGCGCAAACAAGCCGAATCTCAATTAAAATATAAAAATCGCCAGCTAGAGCAAACATTGAAACAATTAGGCAGGACTCAAGCTCAACTAATTCAAGCGGAAAAAATGTCGGGTTTGGGACAGTTAGTGGCGGGAATTTCTCACGAAATCAATAATCCTGTCAGTTTTATTTATGGTAATATCACTTACGCTAGTGAGTATGCAAAAAACTTGCTGGAACTGTGCAGTTTGTATCACGCACACTACCCGGAACCTGTTGCTGTTATCCAAAATTTGGCAGAAGAAATAGAACTGGAATTCATGAAAGAGGATTTCCCGCATCTGCTGACTTCAATTCAAACCGGAGCCGAACGCATTCGCCAAATTGTTCTGTCTTTACGCAACTTTTCCCGGCTGGAAGAATCAGATATCAAGCGTGTTGATATCCACGAAGGCATAGACAGTGCTCTGTTGATTTTGCAACACAAAATTAAAGAAAATGGCAGAAATCGCCAGATTGAAATAGTTAAAGAATATGGAATATTGCCGCCGATACAGTGCTACGTTGGACAGTTGAATCAAGTGTTTATGAATATTTTAAATAATGCTATTGATGCTTTAGCGAATGTCAGGAATAGGAAGTTGGAATTAGCGAGTTATTCGGAAGAGGAAGGGCAAGATTTTGCTAGTTTACCTTTAAGTTGCGACACATTGCCGTGGATTCGGATTCGCACGGAGTTGCTGGAAAATAATCGGGTTGCGATCGTAATTTCTGATAACGGGTATGGCATGGCAGAGTCTGTTAAAGGTCGGGTATTTGACCCGTTTTTTACTACTAAACCCGTAGGCAAAGGTACAGGTTTAGGACTGTCTATCTCCTATCAGATTGTAGTGGAAAGACACGGCGGGACGCTGCAGTGCATTTCCGCGCCGGGAGAGGGAACTGAATTTGCGATCGAGATTCCAATTCGGCAGAGGTAATTGGTAGTTAGTCATTGGTAATTCGTAGCTGTACGAGAAAAATGATAATCTAATTAAATGTTCTACAAGTCAGGAATATTAGCATGGTATACAAAAGCATACATACTTCTAGTGCCGTTGCAAAACAAATTAAAGAAGAAGAAGAAGATGATGATGATTCCTACGTTGACTATTTTTATGACGATCCGGGTGCTCCGCCGGGAACTCTCGACTTAGAACCGGATGCGCCGCCTCCAGAGATTGTATTAATTGACTATTGCGAAACAGCCGCTACTCGCGCCAACTTGGCAAATCCTCAAGACGCTTCGGCTTATTTAGATACAGCATCTGTTTCTTGGGTTGATATGTTGGGATTAGGAAACAAAGAAACTTGGCGCCAAATGGGTAAAGTGTTTAATTTGCACCTAATGGCTCAAGAAGATGTGGTTAATGTACCACAGCGCCCAAAAGTTGTAGATTACGAAAATCACATTTTAATCATTGCCTGGATGGTGATACTTAAGCCGAATTCAGATACTTTTCATAAAGAACAAGTAAGTTTGATTTTGGGCCAGCATTACCTGTTAACTGTTCAGGAAGAACCCGACTATGATTGTTTTGGTCCCGTGCGCGATCGCATTCGTAAAGGACAAGGAACTATTCGCAAACACGGAGCCGATTATCTGGCTTATACTCTGTTAGATTCGATTATAGATGGCTTCTTCCCTGTCTTAGAAGTTTACGGAGAGCGCATTGAAGAATTAGAGGATGAAGTGGTGGTGAATCCCACCCGCAAAACCCTGGAAAAAATCTATAAAATCCGGCGAGAATTACTGACTCTGCGGCGCGCCATTTGGCCGCAGCGGGATGCAATTAATGTTTTGATTCGAGATAGCAGTGATTTAATTAGTCCAGAGGTGCGAATTTACTTGCGCGACTGTTACGATCACACGGTGCAGGTGATGGATATGGTGGAAACCTATCGAGAGTTGTCTTCGGGTTTGATGGATGTTTACTTGTCTTCGGTTGGTAATAAAATGAATGAAATCATGAAGTTGCTGACGGTGATTTCGAGTATATTTATTCCTCTAACTTTTGTGGCGGGAGTATACGGGATGAATTTCAATACAGAGAAATCGCCCTGGAATATGCCGGAACTAAATTGGTATTTTGGCTATCCGCTTTGTTGGGCGGTAATGGTAGGAATCGCCTCGGCTTTAGTTTACTTTTTCTGGCGGCGCGGGTGGTTTGAAAACTTTTCTACTGTGAAAGATGACTCATTAAAGTAACCGAATTCAAGATTTGAGATTGGGGATTAAAGATTGAATAATTTAAAATTATGTTAAGTGAAAAGGTTTCCTGCCCCTAGTAGAATCCGTGCCATAAATCCTTAGCATGATAATTCCCAACTTTTGTGCCCCCTGATTCATCCGTGAGTGAATTTAAGGGGATTTGCAGGGAAATTTAATTGTTGGGCGGGCTTTAGTGCCCACAGTACAAGAGTTTGAATAAACACAAATGTCCAAATTAAGTGGGCGACAGGTTAAAATATTCAATCTCAAATCCCAAATTGATTGACGAACGATCGCGTACAATAAATCTGGGGAAAAAGTAGGCGCAGGCGGTTGCGGATTAGCGAAAGCTTGTCTGAGGAAAGTCCGGGCTCCCGAAAAACCAAACTTGCTGGGTAACGCCCAGTGCGAGCGATCGTGAGGATAGTGCCACAGAAAGATACCGCCAATTAGTCATTAGTCAGCAGTCATTGGTCATTAGTAAGTAACTGAGGATTTTTGACTGGGAAGCAACCACTAATTTGGTAAGGGTGCAAAGGTGCGGTAAGAGCGCACCAGCAGCATCGAGAGGTGCTGGCTCGGTAAACCCCAGTTGGGAGCAAGGTCGGAGGAACTATGGTTGGTTTTTTACCAGTTCCGTTTTTTGGTACCGCTTGAGGCGTCTGGTAACAGGTGTCCCAGATAGATAACTGCCCTCGAAAACTGCTTGCAGTTGAGAGAACAGAACCCGGCTTATGTCCGACTTTTTCCCCCCCCAAATTTAATTAAAATTACCGCTTGGAAATTAGGTCAACCAATCCTTTCGACCTGTTTTATGTTGGGAAAGGTGTCTACTGCACACCCGGAGGAAGATTTTGGGTAAGGTTCACCATAAGCACCAACAGAACTATTTAGTTTTTCAAGTATTTTTTTTATTAATATGAATCTGATCCCAGTTAAAAAGAATAATGCCACTTTTGAAAACATCCCAACCCGGATAGTAATCCGTGATTCCCACTTCTAAAAGCTAAAATCTAAAATCTAAAATGGTATGATTTATCCGGGTCGCCAAAAGCAACTTGAAACATTAATTCAAAAATTGGGACTGACGAAGAATGCTTCGATAAAATGGCATCTCCTCGATTTAGCTTTGACTCATGCGAGCGCGTCAGCTAAGGCCAATTACGAGCAACTAGAGTTTGTCGGGGATGCAGTTGTGCGGCTGGCTGCGTCGGAATTGTTGTTTGAGGTTTATCCTGACTGTACAGTGGGGGAATTTGCTGCTATTCGATCGATCTTGGTGAGCGATCGTATTCTTGCTAAAATCGCTGAAAGTTACGGCTTCGATCGCTATTTAATTGTTTCCAGCAGCGCCGCCTCGGACAAAACAGGCGCTGAACCCCGGCTAGCCGATGCTTTGGAAGCGGTACTGGCTGCGCTTTATTTGAGTACCCAGACGTTAGAATTAATTCGCCCTTGGCTAGATTCTCACTTTCAACGACTAGCGGCGGAAATCCGCAGCGATCCGGCCCGCCAAAACTACAAAGCTGCTCTCCAAGAGTTGACTCAAGGCAAATACAAAACTTTGCCCAAATATAGCGTGCAAGAAACTGGGACAGTGCAGGGCGGGGAGGATCGTTTTACCGCAGAAGTTCTCATTCAGGGAAAGTTGGTAGCAGAGGGAAAAGGTCGATCGATCAAAGCGGCCGAACAAGCAGCGGCTCAGGTAGCTTTTAATAAATTAGTTGACAGTTGACTGTTGACTGTTGACTGTTGGCTGTTGACTGTTGAATGTTGACTGGTGTTATCAGTTATTGGTTATTTGTTAGCTGCTACCAATAACCAATAAGCAATAACCAATAACTACTGCCAACATTCAACAGTCAACAGTGATTTTTCTGATTTAAAACATAGATAATAATAACAAAATATGCTATAATTACTGTGCGATTTTTTAAATTATAATTAATGAAAATCGGAATAGCTGTATTGGGTGCGGGCCGCTGGGGAGTTAACCTAATTCGTAACTTTCTCGAACATCCCAACAGCCAAGTTTTAGCGGTGGTAGACCCGAATCGAGATTCATTGGCGGCCGTTCAAAAACAGTTTAATCTTGATGCCTCGGTAATTCTAGCTACCGATTGGTCTCAAGTGCAAGCCTTGGCGGGACTGCAAGCTGTGGCGATCGCCACTCCAGCTTCCACACACTACACCCTCGCAGCAGCAGCGCTGAAACAAGGCTACCACGTCTTAGCAGAAAAACCCCTCGCCCTCAACCTCACTGAAGCCATAGAACTTTGCCAATTAGCCGAAAAACAGCAGCGGCAACTCTTCGTTGACCACACTTATCTGTTTCATCCAGCAGTCGATCGAGGCCAAAGAATTATTCAACAGCATCAACTCGGAAAATTGCGCTACGGTTACGCCCAGCGTACCCATTTTGAACCAGTTCGCCATGACGTTGATGCCCTTTGGGACTTGGCAATTCACGATATCGCTATTTTCAATACTTGGCTGCAACAAACGCCAATTGAAGTAAGGGCGATCGGCACTGTTTTTCCGAAGGAAGAAGGAAGTTCGGCAACGAGCACTGTACGGGATGTAACGGATGTAACGGATGTCAGGAAGAAGGAAGAAGGAAGAAGAAATAGGGAAGAAGGAATAAATCAAGACGCAGCAGAAATTGAAAATCAATTTGCTCCTTCACTGTTGACTAATAATCCTGCAGAAAAACTAGCAGATTTAGTTTGGGTAACGCTCACCTATCCCGACGGATTTCAAGCATTTATTCACCTGTGCTGGCTCAATCCCGACAAACAACGGCGCTTAACAGTTGTTGGCAGTTTGGGAACCTTGATTTTTGATGAAATGTCGCCAAAAACTCCCCTGATTTTGCAGCGCGGGAATCCAGATTACGGGGACGAAGAGAATAACTCTTTTGAAAGTGCGTTAGCGAAGCCCGCCCCTACGGGGGCTACGCCAACGAAGAGGATCGCGCCGCAGCGAACAAGCCTCAGCCATCGCGAAGTGTTGAGTTTAGAACAAGTAGAACCGCTGCGGAGAGTGTGCGATCGCTTCCTCAATTGCGTGCAAACAAATACCCCCTGTCTTACCTCTTCGGGCGCCGCCTCCGTCGAATTAATCCGCATTCTCAGCACTTTGAGCAAATCCCTCGAACTCGGCGGACAGCCCCTAATACCCTTTTAGATTTTAGATTTTAGATTGGGAACATCACTCCTCAACTTTTGAAATTTCCCTTTTCCGTTACTAAGTCAGGGCTGTGAAAATAAAAACTTGACTGCTGGTTTACCGGCAAAGAAATCATCACCGTAGTACCTTGATTCACGCCCGCGCTGTGCAGGGTAATGCTTCCGATCATAGATTCCATTATCCTTCGCGAGATAGCCAAGCCCAAACCGTTACCGCCAAACTTGCGAGTTGTAGAACCATCAGCCATCACAAAAGGTTGAAACAATTTCTGCTGATGTTCGGGATCGATACCAATTCCCGTATCTTTAATTGTCACCACCACCCAATCGCTTTGACCGCTGGGGCCCGTCGCATTTTCAGCACTGCCGTTAAAACTACCAGAATTAGTCCTCGATTCTAGCCGCACAGATATATTAATGCTGCCCGACTCTGTAAACTTAACGGCATTGCTCAAAACATTTAAAAACACCTGTTTTAGCTTCTCTGGATCGGCATGAACAATAATCGGATCATGATGAGCTGGCAAAGTTAACTTCAAGCCTTTTTCCTCAATTTGAGCCGCTTGCAAATCAATCGCGTCTTCAAGTACCTGGGTAATGTCCACTACTTCTAACATCATGGAGAAGGTACCGGATTCTATTTTAGCAATGTCCAAAATATCATTAATAATATTGAGCAATTGCATTGACGAGTCGTGGGCCCGCTGTAAAAATTCCATTTCTTCATCTCGGTCATCGCAGTAGCCGTCCCGCACAATTTGAATAAAACCAATAATCCCGTTGAGCGGCGTTCTCAATTCGTGAGAAATATTCCCCAAAAATTCATTTTTTAATTGATTCGCAACTTGCGCTTCTTTGGTTGCGACTTCCAATTCTCTGGCCCAGGATCTAAGGCGCTGCACCATGCTGTTAAGTGCTTCTGATAGTTGATTAAATTCCCTAATTTGGAAATCTTGGGGCACTGTCTGCGACGCTTCCGTATCTACTTTCATCGCGTAGTCTCTCAGTTTTTCCACAGGACGCGCCAAGTCGCGAGACAGATATAAAGTCGCGATGATACTAGCAGCAACCAAACCTACAATTAAATTAAATAAAACTTGCTGAATTTCTTCCAAACCTGACAGAGCGTAATCTAAACGAGAGACAGCTAAAATAATCCACTTGCTGTTCTCCTGTGTAGTTGAAGGACTCGGGATAGCGGCGTATCCTGCTAGCAACTCTACACCATTTCTTTCAAAGGAAAATAGGTGGAGAAAAGCTGTTCCCCCGGCGATCGCCCTTTTGACAATACTTTTTAGTCGAGCGGCATCTGCCTCTTGGTCAATATTGCGGCCCACGCGGTTGACATTAGGGTGCGCCAAAATTGTCCCATCTTGGTCGATCGCCACCGTATAGCCGGCTAAAGAACCCTTGGGAGCGCTGGTTTGCACAGGCAAGGCCGACTGCAAACTCAAAGCATAACTCAACTGCAGGGTATTGCCCCGACGAATGTAAACAGGAGCGCTCAACACCAAACTCGCTTGGCTATCGGAGCCTTCTTTACCCGCATCGGGAAAATCTTCAGCCCCCAAAGCCACCTTCTGATCGTTTGCTGTCCCCTGTCGCTGCGGAGGTAAGGACAGACTGATGTAAACGCTCTTGTCGTCCAGCAGCGTTTGCTGCTGCTGTACGGGAGGCCAAAATTTTGCGGGCAAGGACTGAATCGGCTGTTGCCCGCAAGTGCTTGCTATCACTTGATTTGTCTTTAAATTAGTCAATTGCAAGCAATCAACTTGCGCTGGCAAGCGCTGCCCTAATTGGGCGATAAACTTTTGATAATCCTTCGGATCTACCGACTGCAACATCGAGCTTTCCGAAGCGCCGATCAGATTCGACTTCAGCGATTTCGCCCACTGTTCAATAGTGTCTGCTTTTCTGACTGCACTTTCTGTCAAGTTTTGACGAGCAGTTTCCAGAAGCGTCGAGCGTGCCTTGCGATAGGTAACATACTCCCCCACCAGTAGAACAGGTACGCTGAGCAACAAAATCCGCGACAGTAAAATACGGCGAAAGGAGGATTGACCTAACTTAACCATAGGAAATATCTAAATTAAGGTGCAACACCCAACAGCGACCATTAAAGTGAAATAAACCAGACCGAAAGCATGAATCTGTCTAGGGGGCTCTGCTGACTGGACAACACAGCTTCAGAACAACATTTAAACACAATTATAGAAGCCACTGTAGTAATCTCGATTCTAAGTGTGTGGACCCAAAGATGCTCAGCAATTGGTTTCGCCAATGCTTGTGATTTCGGTCACACTTCCCTTATCAATTCTCGGAGCGACTGGCACCCGATCGCCCAGGGGCCCATTTTTCTGGCTGCAAAAAGCGTCGGGTGGACATACCGCAGTTGCTTGAAGCTAGAATCGCATGGATGCACTCGCCCCCAATTAACAGGCAAAAAGTTCGGTTTCCGGCTAGTGCACAGAGAGAATTCTGCTCGATCGGACTTTTTCTTTCCCAATGCCTTCGAGAGATGGGCCAGAGAGGAGCGATGCGAGATTTGGCACCCTGTCAAAGATTTCTTTTGCCATCCGATTGATTCAGTGACAATAATTCACCTGTCAAACAAAAAGAATGAGACGATCGAGCTGCCGATCGACTCTGAACAACCGTAATGTGGGGAACCTGGGCCCAAACAGTACACCCACGCGCCGTAAATTTGCGGTCTCGGCAATAATCTCCATAGCTTAATCGATGAAAAAAAACTTTAGCAATTATACGTATTATTACACAAACAACCATCCGAGATATCATCACGCTTATTTGATATCTCCCCTTTTAGAAATGCTGGCGACACTTCAGCAGACCAGCGAGACAAAACTCCGAGTTTTGGATCTCGGCTGCGGCAATGGCAGCCTCAGTCACGTTATCGCAGAGCACGGCTGCGAAGTTGTCGGCGTTGACACTTCTGCGCCCGGAATTGCCATCTCCCGTCAAAGTTTCCCCGATTGTCAGTTTATCCAAGCAGATATTTACGACCTTCCAGATATCGATATTCTGAACTCATTTGATGTTGTCTTAGCTATTGAAGTAATCGAACACTTGCTTTATCCTAAAGAACTAGCAAGAACTGCAAAAAGATGCCTCAAGCCGGGAGGAAGACTAATTATTTCCACACCCTATCACGGCTATTTTAAAAATCTTGCTTTAGCGATTTCTGGCAAACTAGATAAACATTTTACCGTTCTTTGGGATAACGGTCACATTAAATTTTTTTCAGTAGAGACGCTGACCAAGTTATTAACATCTGAAGGATACACAGACATAAAATTTAAATTTGCTGGTCGGTGTCCTTATCTTTGGAAATCAATGTTATGCTCTAGTACGTTCTCACCACAAGCGGAGAAATCATGAGTTTTGAGTTGTGATTTTTCAGCCCATTAATTTTTATGAATAAACAACCCGCCCTCATGAAAAGTAAAAGATAACTTTTATGGTGAAATGGTGAAATGGTGAAACAAATAAAATGACTGTTGGCGTTTGGATATTAGGCGATCAACTTTGCCAGAACCAAGCTGCTATCAACCGCACAGATGATAAATCTTTCCTACTGGGATTTCCTAGCGCGCCACAGGGACAAACTTTAGTCGATCGGTCGCATGAGCTTTATTTTAGCCAATCTCGACAAAATGCCGCCGACAGAATTGGCAACCATCCGCCAAAAAGCTGCAGATTGGCACTTAGGAAGTCAGTAGTCAGTAGTCATTAGTCATTTGTTAATCCTTTGCAGTGACTAATAACAAATAACATTAATCAACAGTCAACAGTCAACAGTCAACAATGCCCCATGCCCCATGCCCCATGCCCTTAACATTAATCAACAGTCAACAGTCAACAGTCAACAGTCAACAATGCCCCATGCCCCATGCCCTTAACATTAATCAACAGTCAACAGTCAACCGTCAACAGTCAACAATGCCCCATGCCCCATGCCCCATGCCCTTAACCTTAATCAACAGTCAACAGTCAACAATGCCCCATGCCCCATGCCCATGCCCCATGCCCTTTGCAATTCTTATTTTTTCCCTGACTTTTCCCTAAACATTCCACAGCGTTTCCACAGGCAAGTCTGAGGTTTTCCACAGATGCGACAAAGTTTTCCACAGAAATTAACGGCACGGTAGCATCTTGCTGCGGAATTGGGGATTTCCTTAACTTGCTGCCTAATTCCTCATAAACCCCCCAACACATAAAGATATGTAACAAAAAATTCCCTGAAAAGCTGATTATTTGGTAAACCTTTTTTTTATCTAAAGGACTTTGTAATATTTCGCAACATTGACAAACCCACCCCCTCATAGCGCACAATGATGCGACCGACCTAAAAAAAAGAGCTCTGATTTCGGCTGTGCCTGCACCTGTATCCGGCCGAAGGGGGGTTCTGTTTTCAATTTATTAGCGAGACTAAAAAAAATGATGAACCCAACAGTCAGTATTTTTGCTGAAATTCCCGAAACGCTGCACGATTCTCTCAAAACTTACCTGGAAACCCATCCCGAATGGGATCTAGACCGAGTATTTTGCGCGGCCCTGTCGCTGTTTTTGTTGCAGAATGCCGATAGCGGTACGCCTGAAGCTTCGCGCAGTTATCGCCAAGCTGCGAGAGTTTATCTCGAAACTCTGTTTCAATCTCCTCAAGACTTGCACAGCAACAATGTAACTCCGTCGTCTTAAAGGAGAAAGGGAGAGGGGGAGACGCGGTTTCTGGGAAGGATTTTAGTTGACCGAGAGGGCGCGCACTGCATAGGTGGCAACTTCAGCTTAAAATCCCTGAGAACTATCGCTTATAGCTTAATGCCGATCCCCATTGCATCTCCCTTAAGAAGCAGGGCGGTTTCATTCTCACGAAAACCAGCCTTTTGACTCTTGTCGTGCCAAGAAGGCAGACCCGACCCATCTACGATTTGTTAGGCATTGGCTGGGATTGGGGCAGCCACGGGGGGCCGCCCCTACAAGAGAATGAAACAGCCCTGCGGACTATCAGCAGGGCGGTTTCATTCTCACGAAAATCAGGCTTTTGTAGGGTCGTGCCCCGTGCCTACCCCCTCCACGGACAAGGGAATCGGTGTTTCCAATATCGGGGCAACCACGGGGGGATTGCCCCTACAAGAGAATGAAAAATCCCCCCGGACTATCAGGGGATGCCGGGGGGATAAGCTGCCTTAATCGTCAAACAGTAGACGGGTAGTACATAAGACGCGCTTGTTTACACGCATGGTGCTTATGGCGCACTCTACAGGCTACAAACTAATGGCTGAAGACTACATCATGCCCATGCCGCCCATGCCGCCCATGCCGCCCATGCCGCCCATGCCGCCCATGCCGCCCATGCCGCCCATGCCGCCCATGTCGCCCATGTCGCCGCCGGCTTTTTTCTTCTCGGGTTTTTCGACAATCACAGCTTCAGTGGTCAGCACCATACCAGCGATGGAACCGGCATTTTGCAAAGCCGATCGCACCACCTTAGCCGGGTCAATAATCCCGGCGGCAATCATATCTTCGTACACGTCGGTGAGAGCGTTGTAGCCAACGTTGAACTCGCTCGCCCGCACTCGTTCGATGACGATCGAACCTTCAACGCCGGCATTATCAGCGATTTGACGCAAAGGTGCTTCCAAAGCTTTCTTCACTAAGTCAGCGCCTACTTGTTCTTCGGCGTCTAAAGTATGTGCGATCGCATCTATTTTTGTAATCAGGTGAATTAGCGTCGTGCCACCTCCGGCAACGATACCTTCTTCCACAGCAGCTTTTGTAGCGTTCAGAGCGTCTTCAATACGCAGTTTACGGTCTTTGAGCTCAGTTTCGGTAGCTGCGCCGACTTTAATTACAGCGATGCCGCCGGCGAGTTTGGCGATGCGTTCGGTTAGCTTTTCCTGGTCGTAGTCGGAATCCGTCGCTTCTAGCTGCTTGCGGATTTGCTCGATCCGTTTTAGCACGTCAGCTTTATGTTCATCGCCAGCAACAATGATCGTGTTTTCTTTGTCGATCGTAATTTTGCGGGCGGTACCGAGCATTTCTAGGGTTGCGGTATCGATGCTGAGTCCGACTTCTTCAGAAATCAGTTGACCGCCGGTGAGCACGGCGATATCTTGAAGCATAGCTTTGCGTCGATCGCCAAAACCAGGAGATTTGGTTGCTGCGATGTTCAATACGCCGCGGGCTTTGTTGACTACCAGAGTTGCCAAAGCTTCGCCTTCAATATCTTCGGCGATAATTAGCAGCGGTTGACCTGTGCGGGCGATTTTTTCGAGAACTGGAATTAGTTCTTGAATCGAGCTAATTTTTTTGTCGGTAATCAGGATGCGAGCGTTTTCGTACTCAACTTCCATCCGATCGGTGTTGGTGACGAAATACGGAGAAAGATATCCGCGATCGTACTGCATCCCTTCGACAACTTCCAATTCCGTTGTCAGAGATTTCGACTCTTCAACAGTAATTACGCCGTCTTTGGTGACTTTTTCCATTGCTTGGGCAATCATACTGCCGACTTCTTCGTCGTTACCGGCGGAGACTGTGGCGACCTGAGCAATGGCGCTTCCTTCGACGGGTTTGGCCAATTTCTCGATTTCCAGCACCAAGTGGGCGATCGTTTTTTCAATACCCCGGCGCAGCGCGACTGGGTTTGCGCCTGCTGCGACATTCTTCAAACCTTCGCGAATGAGGGATTGAGCTAGAACCGTTGCGGTTGTTGTGCCGTCGCCTGCGATATCTTTAGTTTTGGAGGCGACTTCTTGAATTAAGCGAGCGCCGGCATTTTCCAGGGGGTCTTCGAGTTCGATCTCCCTAGCAACGGTGATACCGTCGTTAACGATTTGGGGAGCGCCGTATTTCTTTTCCAATAGGACGTTCCGGCCTTTCGGGCCCAAGGTGATGCGGACAGCATCGGCGAGTTGATTGACGCCGCGTTCTAGTGCCCGCCGAGATTTGTCGCTAAATGCAACTATTTTGGTCATGTTTGTCTCCAATCGCTTACATTAGCAAATTTAGCACTCTCTGAGTCTGAGTGCTAAGTCGATCAACTTTTGATTGTAGCGCGCCCCGACGGTGTGGGGGATTGGGGGGACGGATTGGGATTTGGGCGATCGTTCCGGGTGGCTAAGGACAGGGCATTGCCGTGTCCCCACATATCTCGTGTCGCCACAGATATAATGTGGTTTGTTACATATCGATATACTCAGGTTTTGGTTCAGGTCCAAACCCAATTTTGATGGCGCGTCATCCAAAAGCAGAATTTTTAATAAAAATTTCTTAACTTGTGTTTTCGGTCATCTACCTTTCGATAGAGCTTCTATTCTTTTTTTTCAAACTTCTACCTTCTATAGCAACCACGCCCGACGATGATGACGTTCTTAATTGCTGAAACATGAGCTGAAGATTGCGCCTTCCTTCTTCCTCTTCTTCCTTCTTCCTTCTTCCTTCTTCCTTCTTCCTTCTTCCTTCTTCCTTCTTCCTTCTTCCTTCTTCCTTCTTCCTTCTTC
>NZ_JAUBRA010000073.1:0-33171 GCF_036701555.1 Microcoleus sp. Pol10D4 | reverse complement strand
TTGCTTTCTATTATGCCATCAACTTAGCCAGACAATTGTCTGAGTATTTATACTGATTGCAAAAGTGGGATGCTCCCTCGCACTGCCCGTTTCTGATGTTGATCGCACTATCGAATTCTACTCTAAGTATGCTGGAATGCAGGTCGTTCACCGCCGCATTGATGCAGAAGCTGGAGTTGCTGTGGTCTGGCTCTCCGATCGCACTCGCCCTTTTGTAATTGTGCTAATTCAAACAGACTCAGTACATCCCGTTTTATCTCCCTTTGCACACCTCGGAGTAGGTTGCAAAAGTCGCGAATATATGGACGAACTCTGCGACCAAGCACGTCAAGAAGGCGTATTGCTTGAAGAACCAAAAGATTCTGGATATCCGATCGGCTACTGGGCTTTTTTGCGAGATCCGGACGGTCACACGCTGGAACTATCCTACGGGCAAGAAATCGGATTTACAGTGGAGGCTGCTACTTAAAGTTATAATAAGCAAATTGCCCTCCAAACCCGATCGTTTCTCATCTGGAAATAGACTGGAGAATCAAATGACTGCAGCAATCATCGCACCACCCAGAAAAGAATCACCTCTTCTGTTCGAGGAACTCACTTGGAGAGAGTTCAAAGCAGTTGAGCAATTGTTAGACCGTCCAGGATATCGACTTTCTTTCCTGGATGGAGTTTTGGAGATTAAACTAATGCCTGGAGAACCCCACGAAACCGTTAAAGAAAGAATTGGTGCATTGTTGGAACTGTACCTGCTGATGGCGGGGTTTGACTTTACTCCAACTGGCTCAATGACTCTGGAAAGTGAAACGGGAAAAGTCAAGCGAGAGGCCGATAAATCTTATAAACTTGCTCCTGGTCGCAGGCTACCCGATTTGGCGATCGAGATCGTGTTTTCCAGTGGTGGCATTAACCAACTGGAGGCATACAAGCGGCTGAAGATAAAGGAAGTGTGGTTCTGGGAAGATGGATTGTTAGAGGTTTATCACCTGCGGGGAGAGGGCAATACACTTGATTATGAAAAGGTTTCTAGTAGTGAGGAGGTGAAAGGGATCGATTTGGATTTGTTGTTGCGCTGCATCAATATGGTGAATCATGTTGATGCAGTTAAGACTTTTCAACAGGCACTCCAGAAATAGCTGGGAATAGGGGATTGCGCCTCCTTTTACCCGCTTTGTTGACATCTCAATATCCGCAAAAAGCAATGGGGAATGGCAATGACGCAAGTTGTAATTGTGGGAGCGGGGCCAACTGGTGCAGCACTTGCCTTGCTGCTGGTGAAACGAGGTATTGCCACAACGTTGGTTGAGGCGGCAAAAGATGCCTACCGAGTGTTTCGCGGTGAAGGGTTAATGCCCAGCGGATTGGATGCGATCGCCCAAATGGGCTTATCCACAATGCTAGAAGGTGTTCCACACCGACAAATTGATGCCTGGGAGTTCGTTGTGGGCGATCGGCAACTATTTCGAGTTGATGAGCCAATGGGGTCAAATCGACCTTGTACGCTGGTATCGCAACCGCCTTTGCTAGAAACACTAATTTCAGAAGCTCAGTTGCATCCAGAGTTTGAATTTATCTCAGGTGTTCCGGTAAAAGATTTACTGTACAGCAACAATCGCATTGCGGGTGTAAAGCTAGGAGATGGGCGAGAGATTCCTGCTGCACTTGTGATTGGTACAGATGGTAGAAACTCGGTTGTACGACAGCGTGCAGAATTAGACTTACTAAAACAGCAGAATAGTATAGATGTTCTGTGGTTTAAACTTGCTGCTCATCCTCGGTTTGTGGCGGATAATGTATTTTATTCCATCCTGAATGGCGGTAGCGGATTTAGTGTCTTTCATGGGGCAGAATCAGGAAAACTTCATCTGGCTTGGGTGCTATCGGCAGATGACAAAACCGATTGGAAACACACAGACTGGGCAGAAACTTTCGCATCGCGATCGCCTGCGTGGATGGCAGAACATTTCCGCAACTGTGCGGATACGATCGAATCTCCGATGCGATTATCTGTTGTGGTTGGTCGCTGTCCGCGCTGGCATCGACCAGGAATCATACTTTTGGGGGATGCTGCACATCCCATGTCTCCGGTGCGCGCTCAAGGAATTAACATGGCGTTCCGCGATGTAATTGTTGCCGCCAATCACCTTGTACCTTTATTGAAAGCAGGGGCTAATTCCGAGGATATTGACTTAGCATTATCGCGGATTCAGGCAGAACGCGAACCCGAAATTATACGCGCCCAACAACTTCAAGCACAAGAAGCGTGGAAAGGTGAACAACTGCGAAAAAATGGATTGTTGCGTTTATTGATGATGCAAGCTGCTCCGTTTTTGGGTGAAAAAATTAAACAATTTTGGGTAAAAGGACAGTATGAATTGCGCCAAGGAGTAACAGAGGTAAAATTGGTTGTGTGAAAAGAGGAAATTAAAAATTAGGAGAAAATTGTATGCGATCGACAAATATCAAAGGGCCGATCGGCACTATTCACATCATCGAAGCCAGCCCCCCTGTAACCGCTGCGGAGTCGGAACCGCTGCCGGTGGTGTTCGTCCACGGTATGGCGGTTTCCGCGAGCATTTGGGAGGCGCAGCTTGCCCATGTCGCCCGTACCCGACGCGCGATCGCCCTTGACGTGCGGGGACACGGTGATTCTGCACCGCCGGAGGACGGCAACTATGCGCCCGCCTCCTGTGTAGCGGATGTTTTGGCGGTACTGGATGGGCTGGGACTCGATCGAGTGGCGATCGTTGGCCACAGTTTCGGTGCTTTTATTGCCCTCGCCACAGCAGCCACCGCACCGCACCGCATCGCGCAGTTGATGCTGGCAGACCCACCGGGAGATTTTACCAAGGTGCCTGCAGATGTGTACGAACTGATCGTCTCCTTTCAGAGGGCGCTGGAGATGGAGGATTGGCGGGCTGCTGTGGAAACCAGCTTCAATGAGGCGCTGACAGGAAGCACGGCCCAGACGCGCGATCGGATACTCGCTTGCTTGGCGGCGACTCCACGGGATTGTCTGCGTGGAATGTATCGCGGGATGTTTGCCTTTGAAGCTGTTGATGCTCTCGATCGCTACCTAGCAGCCCCTGGAACACGGGCCCACGCCATTATTGCTCCCTCAAACACTTTTCCCTTCAGCCTCCACATCCTCCGTCCCACGCTGACGACAACTACGATCCCCGATACTGGACACTGGCTGATGCTGGATGCGCCGGAGGCCTTTGCTAGGGAACTGGATATTTGTTTGGAAGGTGTTTAATATAGATCGACAAAATCTGTTAGTTTTACCACAATTCATCGAGAGTTAAGTTGTGGGGGTTTGTGAGGATGAAGGCGTTGTTGTCTTTGATTAAGTCACCGCTACAGAGAATCGGTAAGCGTTCTTGATAAGCTTTAATCGCCAGGATATAATCTTTGTCTGCGAGTGAAGTTTGAATTTTCTGCAATTTGGCAACTACAAGGCCGAGGAGAGTAATTTCGCCACTTAATTTTTTGGTATTTGGGGTGTGAATTTGCATAACAATTCCCTGAATAGTCGTGTTGGAAATGCGGGTAAGTAGTTCGCTTAAAATTTCAAGTTGAGGGCGATTTTCTGCGTTTTCTAGGGTTTGAATTGCTTGGCTGATACGCGCTCCATAATCTCGGAGATTTTGCCGATTAGGTAGCAATATTTCTAATTCTTCTCCGTCGGTTGTTGGTTTGTGCCAAAGTGTGGCATTATCTAAAAAAGGTTGGTCTTGATGCCAGCCGTGAGTTTGTAAGTAATTTCTCAGTTGATTTAGCTCGATGGTTTCGAGAGTTTGGCGATCTTTTACGGTGAATTTCATGGTTGGACTCCTTGGCTAATTCTCTCCATAATTGACTGAAGGGCGGCGACTGTAAATTGGTGGGTTCTGGGGATGGGGACGGTGACAGTGCTTGTGTTTTGTGTTTTTCGCTTTCCCCGCAGCGATATCCAATATCCGCAGCCTCTGATGCAGAGTTCTGTTTCGGGCTGGGTTAACCAGCCTTCGGGTGTTTCGGGGATTAAAACGACAACTAAAATTCGGGGAATGGCGAAGTTATCCATTCTTAAGTCGTCGTAGTTTTTGAGCTTGAGGGGGTAGCGGATGGAGTTATCGTCTTGGATATTTCTTTTTGATGTACATTTTAACTGCAATGCTAAGTGAGGTGCTCTAATGGCGCCTGTCCCGCCTTTCGCAGCTACTCCCCAGTCTACGCTGTCATCGTCTACCAAAGGTTTGTAGAGGGAATAGCCGGCAACGGTGGTGACAGCTTGCAGGTAGATGTTGCTGAACTGTTCTTTTTGTTGGTTGATGTCCACTTTTTAGGTAGCGATTATTCTTGTTAAGCTGGTTGGTTTTAAGTCGTAGATAAAACTACATCATGTTGGTTATGGTTTCCTTGATTTGTATCGGTTGGTTGGTGACAATGGAGTAGAGAACATCGGGATCTAAATCTGCTCCATTTTCCCAGTAAATTGTCCCCCATTCTGGATTTAGTTTGACTTTGTTAAAGTAAGCCAAGTCTTGCAGTGGGGCGAAGATTCCGGTAAATTCGATTAATTGGCTAATGTCAACTACTCCCTCTTGGTTATCTTCAAATTTGAGGTGAAGTTGATAGTTTTCTAGTGGTTGAACTGAGCTAATATCTTTGAGCATTGTTTATTCCAAAGGGGCAATAGGTTCTAATGGTGTTTGAAGTCTGGCAAGTTGCCAGTTTTGCATGAGCTCTGTTTGATGAAGGGCAGCCCACTCTACAACTAATCCTAAGATGCGAGGGGAAAGTTTGCCTTCTAGAATTGAGAGGGTTTCGATGTCAAGGATGGCTTTTTGTTGATTGTAGCGGACATGAAAGTGCGGGGGCGGGTGGTCGTTATAGTACATCGTGATGATGATGCCTAAAAATCGGCTGAGTTCTGGCATTAGATTGTACCCTCTACAATTATTTCGGCGTTTTTTACCGTGATTTCGTAAGACTAAATCCGCTCAATACATTCTTTAATATTGCTTAAAACGTGCGTTTTGGTTCCAATTATACTAAAAAATCCACCTCGCTATCTGCTGTTGCTTCACCCCTGGCAACCGAACCAAAAACGCGCACATTTAACGCGCCTAAGTGAGTAGCAATTCTCAGGATATCGCAGCGCGTGGACTTCAGCAATTCCTCAATTCCCATAACTCCCCCCTCTGCCGATTTTCCCGAATCATCGCCTCTAACTTGGCACTCTCGGCAAATTGCCTCTCCAACTTCGCCGTCAAATGCAGCATCTTCTCGTCCAAACCCTCCTCATCCTCCCAGGCCTCCGCCTCCGCGCCCACATACCTCTCAGGAGTTAAAACCTAACACTTACCGTTTTGCTTTTTTGTTGCCTTTTGACTCCGCACAAGTGTTACAACTCTTCTGGAAAGTACATTTGCAGCAAATCTGCCCCGCCCTAAGCCAACCGGCCTAACTTCTCTAGGACTTAGGTAAAAAGCACCTAAAGTATGATGCGAAACTCGGGCAATACTCTTATTCTATAAATCGATCGGGCATTAAACCGATATCCACAACCGCCAAGATTTATCGCCAAATTTTAAATTTTTCCGGCGAAAACTTGCTATTTAATGAATAAGACTTTAAGATCCAGCAATGTAAATCAAAATCTCAATGAGCAGCCCTGCAAGCACGAACCCGAAATGGGTCGCAAGTGCCAAAAAGCAGCAAAAGCTACCTTTTTTAAGTCTTTCAACAGCAAAGCATTGGCAAAAAACCCAGGGATCGACGGTTGGCATCTTGGAACGAATGCTTTGCTCGCAATACTACAAATGTATCAAAACTTGTCAGCCAAATTTAGTCCTAACAGATGCCTAGCTGTAACTCTTGCTGCGTAAGGTTTCAGTTTCTAATTAGGCTCGTTTTATTGTCTTTAACTACTTGAGTGAGGATTTGCTCGCATGATTTCGATTTCTACAACTCAATCCGATCGACTACCTTTGTCTTCGCCAACCGTAACGGCTGCAACCCAAACCAGCGTGGCTGCTGCAACAGGGGTCTGCGTGACGGTTCACGGTCACTTTTACCAGCCACCCAGGGAAAACCCTTATCTGGATGCGATCGAACGCCAAGCCAGCGCCGAGCCCGCCCACGACTGGAACGAACGCATTGACATCGAGTGCTACCGCCCGAACGCCTTTGCCCGCATACTCAACGATCGCGGCGAAGTCACGGGGATCGTCAACAACTACGAGTATATGAGCTTCAACATCGGGCCGACCCTGATGAGCTGGCTCGAACGCTACGACGCCGAAGTCTACCAGCGGATTCTGGAAGCCGATCGCAAAAGCTGTCAGCGGCTCGGTCACGGCAACGCGATCGCCCAAGTCTACAATCACATCATCATGCCGCTGGCTAATGAGCGAGACAAATACACCCAAATTCGCTGGGGGATCGCTGATTTTCGCTCCCGTTTCGATCGCGATCCCGAAGGAATGTGGCTCGCCGAAACCGCCGTAGACTACGCCACCCTCGAAGTTTTAGTCGCTGAAGGCATCCGCTTCATTGTCTTAGCCCCCTCCCAAGCCGAACGCTGCCGCCCGCTAATCGGGCAAAACCACGAAGGGGAACCAGGGCATAATTCCGAATGGCACGAAGTCGGAGGCGGTCAAATCGATCCGACTCGCCCGTACCGCTGCTATTTGAAACCAGAAATGCGGTTGATGGCTAACCACCAACTCTCGCCGCTGAGCACTCACCATTTTGGTGGCAGGCACTTCCAAAATTCCGAAGCCCCCCCTGCCAACACTCCTTACATTGATATCTTTTTCTACGATGGCCCGATATCGCGAGATATGGGCTTCAATGACGTTCTCAGCAGCAGCCACCACTTGGCCGGGCGCTTGGGTCAAGCAGTGCGGGGAGACCACCGACCGGCTCAATTAATCTGCGTGGCGACGGACGGCGAAACTTTCGGCCACCACAAACACAGTACCGAAAAATGCCTCGCCTACGCCTTCACAGAAGAGTTTCCCCGCCGAGGCTGGACGGTGACGAATTTTGCTCATTATTTAAGTCAAAATCCGAGCGCTTGGGAAGTGGAACTCAAACCCGTGACGGCGTGGAGTTGTTCTCACGGGGTCGATCGCTGGCAAGATGATTGCGGCTGCGGTGGTGGCGGCGGATGGCACCTCAAATGGCGCCGCCCTCTGCGGGATACTCTGAATTGGCTGCGCGATCAACTGATTCCGATTTATGAAGAAGCGGGGCGCAAGCTGTTGTGCGATCCCTGGAAAGCCAGAGATGAATATATTGAGGTTATCCGGGATCGATCACCCAGTAATGTTGACAGTTTCCTTCAACGCCATCAAGTGCGCCCCCTCGATGCCGGAGAACAGGTGGACGCCCTGCGACTGCTGGAAATGCAGCGCCACGCCCTGTTAATGTTCACTAGCTGCGGCTGGTTTTTTGAAGAAATCTCGCGGCCAGAAGGCGTGCAAATTCTCCGCTACGCGGCCCGGGCGCTGGAATTGGCGGGTGAAGTTACCGGCATCCAGCTAGAAAAGGATTTTGTCGCTCAACTAGCCCTCGTACCCAGCAACGTTGAGTATTTCCAAACAGGGGCCGAAGTTTACCGCAAACTCGTGGTTACAGCCCAAATTAGTCTCAAACAAGTGGCCGCCCACTACGCAATCAGTTCTCTGTTTGCCAAATTTTCCCGCGAAGAGCGACTTTACTGCTACCAGGCCGAGCAGCAAGATTTCCAAATTCAGCGCATGGGCTCGATGACTCTGGCTGTGGGTCAATTGCAGTTAACCTCGGAAATTACGCGGGAAACAGAGATTTTTGTGTTTGCTGCGTTGCACCTCGGCGGCTGGGACTTCCACTGCTGCATTCAGCCTTTTGGCAGCCGCCGGTCTTACACTATGCTCAAAGAGCGGTTGTTTGGAGTTATGCAAGAAGCTTCGGCGGCCCACGCGATTCTGGAAATGGTGCGGCTGTTTGGGGATCAGTCCTTTAGCTTACGGGATTTATTCGCTGAGGAACGCCACCGGATCGTGCAGTTGCTGAGTCAGGAAAATTTGACTCGGTTGGATCAGCTTTACACTCAGGTTTACCGCGAAAATTACGGGGTGATGATGGCGTTCCACCGTGATGAGTTGCAGGTGCCGGTAGAGTTGCAGGTGGCTGCTGAGGTGGCTTTGGGACACCGTTGTTTGACGGCGGCCAAGGCCCTAGAAGTGGAAACCGAGGATGTCGAACCGCTGCTGGCGGAAATTGAGGCGATCGCCACTGAAAGCGGCCATCTCCGCTGTCGGTTGAACGTTCCCGAAGTCAAGGAAATTTTGGAAAAGATGGTTTGGCGATCGCTAGACGCGCTGCTGCAAGCAGGATCGGGCGCGGAGGATCGCTCGCCTGTCAAGTTAGAAGCTGATATCCGCACGATCAAGCGTTTGATTTCGGTGGGCGCTCGGCTGAGTTTGGGTTTGTGTCTGGATCGATCGCAGGAACTGTATTTCGATTCTCTGTACAGTCAAATTGTGCCTCTTTGTTTGGGCTGGCTGCAACTGCAAGATGCCTCGGAGGGCGAGAGTGTGGTCGCTGCTGTTGCCTTGGGGATTGCAGGTTCCGGCGCAGGCTGGGACTTGTCTTCGATCCGGCAGTTGCTGGAGTTGGGTCAAACCTTGGCTGTTTATGTTGAGTGTTGGTTAAATCAGTTAAGTAAATAGTTTCCTGATTAGCCTGCATCTATTCCCGCCCTTGAGAATCCGCCCGATCGAGATTTAAATCTCGATCGGGCCTACGGGTTCAACCCAGAATCATCAACATTTCGGCTTGCGTGGATCGGGGCTGGGGATCGAAGCACCGACAGGGAACCGTCAACTTTGTTTAAGTTTTCGCTCTACTTGTGGGAAGATAAGAAGACTGTCGGCAAAGCGTACAAGTGTTAAGCACCCGTAGGCTTTGCAGAGTTTTGAAGAAAGAACACTAAATATAAGTCTGTCAGTAACTCAGGGCTAAAGCCACTGAGCTTGCAAGAGAAATCGAGCAAGCTGTACTGACCCGCCTAAGTCTTAACTGACTACGTTATTGGGGTCATAACACCGGAGAATGCGACGCTAGTTTCCCGCTCTGTTGTTTACAGTTAAACAGTTTTAAAGTCCCTGAAACAGTGCTGTAAGCGTGACAAGCCTTTATAACATTGGCAAAGCGAACATTACCCCGAAAGGGAGATTGAGGCAACCATACCTCACCGGAGAGGCAACCCGACCTCTCCAGCCCCGCAAGGGGGTTCAAGGCGATTGAAATCGCCGGGTCGTTTTTCTCTCAGGACTAAAGTCTCTGAGTTTCCCACTTACCGAACTTTTTTATGAAAGTTGGCGATCGCGTTTGCATTAAAAACTCTGTTGTTGTCTACCACCACCCTCAAAATCGCAGTCAACCATTTGATATTAAGGGTATGGAGGGAGAAGTCGTGGCGATCGTTCACGAATGGCACGGCCGACCTGTCAGTGCTAATTGGCCGGTTCTAGTACAATTTGACAAAAAATTTCGAGCTCACCTGAAAGAGGATGAGGTCGAATTGATATCTTCGGAAGTCTAGCTGTCTCCCAAGTAGAAGCCGGAGCCCAAAGACAATATCCAATCCGGGCAGTCAATTTTAGATTTTAGATTTTAGATTTTAGATTTACTCCAAAGATGAATCTGGAAGCTTGAACTCTGGTCTAAAATTTTGGGCTGATCAGTGATCCTGTCGGAAAAGAATTATTTGTTTTCGGGCGGGTCATATAACTGTTTTAGAGTTTGTAGTGAGGAGTTCAGTTTTTTCTGTGGCTTTTAGTCGATCGACGGGACTAAAGTCCTTACTACAAACCATTTTTTGTGTTCACTCCTTAATTTTTCGACCGTCTGCGGCTGAACCAACCTAAAATATTCCAATCTCCCTGCATTTTCTGCAATTCCTGCTGATGCTGCTTGGCTGTAGCGTAATACCACTGGCAGTGAAGTTCTAGTTCTTGACGGTACTTAATTTCGTCGTAAAACTCGCGGACAATTTGGTGTCTCTGAAAAATTTCGGCCGCGGGAGTCGGTTCTGGGGCAATGTTTTGCAACTCGTGGGGCAGCATGATTGTTTGGGGGCGACTGTGGCTAATATTGGCTCTAATGACTTTAAGCTAGCACACTCAATCTATTTTGGATTTTAGATTTTGGATTTTAGATTTTAGATCGTATCCGTTTGATTTGGAATTTTATCTGATGAAGTTTTGTAGGGACGAGTTCGCCCAGATATTTGATAAGTATAGACAAATTATATAAACCCGCCCCGTCCCTATAATTAGGATGCAACCGGATTTGATATTAGTTTAAATTCTTCAATCTAAAATCCAAAATTTAAAATCTAAAATTCTGTTAAAGCCATCCCCGCAGACGATAAACGATTAAGCCGATGTATTCTTTCAAAGCTTTAGTTGACTGGTTTAAATGATAGGTATCCGGCAATAAATCCAAGGCGACTGCTTGCCAATTGTTTTGGGATGCTGCGATATCCTGCTGTGTGATCTGAAAGTCTGTTGGTGCCGGAATTGCTTTTATTCCCTGACGCTGGAAAATTAAGAGCGATCGAGTCATGTGCATCGCCGATGTCACTAGCAAAACCGGCCCTTTTATGTCTTTAGCATCTAAAATTTTCCGCACGTTGACCGCATTTTGATAAGTGTTGTGTGAATCGGGGTCTTGCAGAATTGCTGATGTCGGGACACCCATTGTTTGGGCAATTTCTGCCATGTCTGCCGATTCGGGAGGCCCGCCGCCTTTCCAATCTACTCTACCGCCGCTGAGAATTAAGAGGGAAGCTTTGCCTTGCCGGTAAAGTCGAGAACCGTAGATTATTCGATCGCCCGCTTCCGCTAATTCTACCCAAGGACGGGGAGGTAAAGCTGCTTTGACACCGCCGCCCAAGACGATAATCGCTTCAGCTTGGGGGAGTTCGGCGGTTGGTAAGTTTTGCCATTCGAGCGATCGAACTAACGATTTTGAAACCCAACCGCTACTTCCGAGGAGTAAAATAATTAAAGCCGCAGCAATTGGCGCCGCCGCCCATTTGGGACGCTTCCAAAGTGTTATTAAAGCCGCCATCATTAACAGGCAACTCAACCCCAAAGGATAAATAAACAGCGGCAGGAGTTTCGATAGAAATACAAACATTCAGCAAGTAATTAAAATTTCTCGTTAGCGGTAGGTAATTGGAAATCTACCCTCGTTACTGGCTAATCTGTAATTAGTAATTTAGGGGGCGGGAGTGGTAAATTTTTAGTATTGAGTTGTGAATTATGAACTCTTTAACTTAAAACTTAAAACTTAAAACTCAATACTCAAAACTCTTTTCGGTGCTACCGACGATCCTCTGGCCCAGATAACCAGCCAAACAATGTAGAAGCATCACCCCTAGAGGTTTTGCTATATTTATGGCCGTCCCTTTGCACTACTTCTTTATTGAGGATAGCATCCGAGGTTTTGTCCTGGGAATTCATATTCGGGTTGAGTAGTAATTCGTTGTGCCACCAAGCGACAATTAAACCTGCTGCCACGCCACCGATGACACCCAGACCAAGACTCAGGGGCAGCGTAGATCCTACTAAGCGAAACCCAACGGTAAACAACACAAACCATATCAGCGCGGGGCTAAACCCCTTGGAGTCTCCGGTAAATTTTGGCATGAGCTGCAACTTTTTTTTGTAATAACACAGTAAGATATTTACAATATTAGCAGACAATCAAATTGCCAAGGGCGATCGAACTGCAACTACTCTCCACCAATCAAGTTTAATTGTACCTCTAAGTCTTGCAGAGTATCTACAATGTTTACAGAAATTTTCTCTAATTCTGTAAAAGATTCAAAAGCTGCTTGCTGCGAACTCAATAGTTCGGCTTTCGCGTCGGCAATATCGCCCCGGCGCTGTTGCAGTCGTTCTCGCAATACTTCAATGGGTGCGGTGCAGTAAATGATTTGCAGGGGCAAGCCGTGGGATTGAGCCTGATTCATCGCATCGGTTCTCCAGTTTTGGCGATCGAACTTGGCATCTAAAATCACATTCCAACCTCGGTCAGCTAGCATTATCCCCAACTCTAACAATCTACCATAAGTTTGTGCCGTCATTTCATCCGAGTACAAATCTTGCCCCCCGCGTTCATTTAAAGGAATTCCGCCTAAATGTTTGCGAATCGCATCGGATCGAATGTGAATTGCCCCAGTGCTGCGAGCCAAATATCGAGCTGCTGTACTCTTGCCAGAGCCCGATAAACCGGACATCAAAGTTAACTTTCCCCGGCGCGGTTTTGTGTATTGCCAAGCCAGTTTATAGTAATGAGCTGCCGTCTGTGAAATCTCTGCTTTTTGGGTAGTTGAAATAGCGGCATCGTCCAACATTAAGGAAGTTACTTTTGCTCTAACATAAGCTTGACGGCTCAAATACAGAGGTAACAGTTGCAGTCCTTCCCAATCCCCTGTTTGTTCGATGTAAGTATTGAGAAAAGCATTGCCTAAGTCTCTGCGCCCCCGCGATTCCAAATCCATTACTGTAAAAGCGACATCGTACATGACATCAACAAAGCGAAAAGGCTCGTTAAATTCAATGCAGTCGAACAGTAATATTTTATCTTGCCAGAATGCTATATTCCGCAAGTGCAAATCTCCGTGGCACTCGCGAATTTTATTATTGGCAACCCGCAAGTTAAATAAGTCTTTATTTCTCGCAAAAAACGTATCCGTATAATCTTTAGTTTCCTGAAATTGCACCTGAGTCTGCGGCCCGCCGATATATTTTTGCGAAATCAGGTAATTGTTGTTTATTGCTGTGCGAATCTGACTGACTTCGCCAAATGTGCGAATGTAGCTATTACTAATTGCCCTGCTGTGAAAGTTGGCAACTTCCCGCCCTAAGTCTGCCATAAGTTGCTGGGTCAACAGTCCGCGTTCCAACAAACTAAGCAACAGCGAATCTTGAGGAAACTCCCGCATTTTCAGAACATATTCTACAGCAAATTCAGCCGGAGTTATAGCAGGTAAGTTGCTGCCAAATTGAAACGAACCCCCAATTTTAACAATTGGCAAAACTTCTAGATAAATTTCCGGTGCAGTGCGTCGGTTCAGCAGCAATTCTTCGTTGCAGAAATGCTGCCGTTTCTCCAAATTTGAATAGTCCAAAAAGCCAAAATTGACTGGTTTCTTGATTTTGTAAGTATAATCTCCTGTCAGCAAAACAAAGGAAGCATGAGTCTGAAGTAGCTGCACTGGTTCTGTCACCCCGTGCGGGTAAAACCCGGGTTGCAACATTTGCTGAATCAGAGGTGGGAGAGAAGTCATAGCGATTTTAGATTTTGGATTTTAGTTAGATTTTAGATTGGGGATTTTGGATTGTGAATTTTAGATTTTAAGTTGGGGACTTTAGATTGGGAGTGGGGATGTTGACTTTAATCCGATTTATTATAGAGTTGATAGTTAGTGTAAACCAAAAATTACTGATGACAGAAAACAATCAAGATTCCCGTTCCGTGGATGTGTTTGGCGTGGGAAATGCCCTTGTAGACATCCTAGCATTGGTGGAAGATGAATTTGTACTCGGCCACGGGCTGAATCGCGGCGGGATGACGCTGATGAATTCGGAAACGCAGGGGGGGATTTTGCACGATTTAGAGCACAATTCGCTGCAAATGCGATCGGGGGGTTCGGCGGCAAATACGATGATTGGTTTGGCTCAGAGCGGCGGTAAAGCGTATTATTCGGGGAAGGTTGCTAAGGATACTAACGGCGAATTTTATCGGCAAGATTTGCTGGCGGCGGGGATTGATTTTAACGTGCATCCTGCTGCTGAGTCGAAGGAGCCCACTGGTACTTGTGTTGTGCTGACTACGCCGGATGCGGAACGCACGATGTGTACTAATCTGGGGGTTTCTACTACTTTGGCTGCGACTGATATTGATGTCGATCGACTGGCTCACTGCAAGTACAGTTATGTTGAGGGCTATCTTTGGGATGCTCCCGATCCGAGAAAGGCTAGCATTGAGACGATGGAACAGTCTAAGCGTCTGGGTGTGAAGGTGGCTTTTACTTTTTCGGATGGCTTTTTAGTCGATCGATTTGCTGATGATTTTCACAAGGTGGTTTCGGAATATTGCGATGTAATTTTTTGCAATGCTGATGAAGTTCGGAGCTTTTTTAAGGAGGAATCTCTGGAAGAGTGCGCTCGGAAAATGAGCGAGATTTCGGATTTGGCTTTTATCACTAATGGGGATAAAGGCTGCATGGTGGTGGAGAACAAACAGATTGTTGATGTGGCTGGATTTCCGGTAAAGGCGATCGATACTGTTGGTGCTGGTGATGCTTTTGCGGGGGGTGTTTTGTTTGGAATTACTAACGGTTTAAGTTCTACACAAGCGGCGCGCTGGGGCAATTTCTTGGCTTCTAGAGTGGTGCAGATTCATGGGCCTCGGCTTGAGGGTTCTCAGGCTCATCTTTTGAGTGAGGTGATTTCTGGTTAGGAATTGAAATGGGCGATCGCACTTTTTGGATTAAGGGCGATCGCACTTTTTAGCAACCGCAGATGAACCGCAGATGAACGGGGATGAACGGGGATGGATGAAGGGCGATCGCTTGGCAATCCTTGCAATCGGCAACTGGCAAAGCACCCCCCTTCGATCGCACAATTGACTCGCTGCTATTCACCCTCTCCAACGGCGACATTACCGCCGCCATCAACGCTCAAAATGACTACTTCAAAAAAACCGAAAATCTGGTCAGGGGCGGGCAAAATGCCCACCCCACAAGAAATCAGATGTATTGACTTCAACCACTAGAATAAATCCCTCTTTCTTGCAGTTGCTGCATAAAAAACTCTTCCAAACTAGGCTTAGCCAAATTCATCCCAATTAGCTGCCCTCCCGTACCGCTCAGAGTAGAAAGAAACTCTTTCGGAGCGCCCTGCAAATGACCGTACCACAAATCCTCATCAACTTCCATATCCGGTATCCATTTTTTCAGGATATTCAAGTGGCCGCCCCTACCTTCAACCCGGTAAGTTTCAGTAGTGCCGAGGAGTTCGTCGATCGCACCAATGCAGATTAACTCACCCTTCGCCAAAATTGCCACTCGATCGCAAATCTTCTCCACATCCGACAATATATGCGAATTAAAAAAAATCGTTTTTCCTTGATTTTTCAGCGATAAAATTATCTCCCGCATCTGATAGCGTCCCATCGGATCTAAACCCGACATCGGCTCATCTAAAAATACCACATCTGGATTGTTAATCAAAGCTTGAGCCATGCCGATCCGTTGCAGCATTCCCTTAGAATACTGGCGCAACTGTTTTTTAATTGCCGCCGATTGAGATAAGCCAACTAAGTCTAGCAAATGCGGAATTCGCTGCCGCTGAATCGAGGGGGGAATTTGAAATAACCCCGCCGCAAACTGCAAGAATTCCCAGCCCGTGAGATAATCGTAAAAATAGGGATTTTCTGGCAAATAGCCGACTCGCTGCTTCACGGTGCGATCGCCCAAAGGCCTCCCCAACAGCAGCGCCCTGCCAGAAGTGGGCCGCACGATACCCAGCAAAGTTTTCAACAGCGTAGTTTTCCCCGCTCCATTTTGCCCTAACAGCCCGAAAGTTTCGCCCTCAGAGACAGTCAGAGTGCAATTTTTGAGCGATTCAATTTTTTCATTCATCCAGAAGCCGGTACGGTAGAACTTCCCCAGATTAAATGTTTCCACCACTGGGGTAGCTCCGGGCATCTCGATGGGATTTGGCGCATCTACAAGAGGTTCCATTTTGGTCAGAGAAATAACTAGCACCTGATTATATTCTATTGCATAAGTTAAGTAATAATGTTGATATTTTTAATGTTAAACTAATATTAACTGTAGTTAAAATTTGCCGAATATGGATCGTTCAAAAATTATTGCTATTATCACTGGGGTGATTTCTATAATTTTAGCAGTTGCCTATCTGCTACTCGTCACCCTCCTCGACTTCCGAGGCGAAATGTTGCCTGCACCTCAAAGTCAGTTGCCAGTCTCCATGCCACTTCAGCAATTAGGCACTGCTAACCCGACTTTGCGAGCACCGAGGATTTATTCTCAATTGTGACAAAAATAATACAATTCAAATTCCGAAATCCCCCCAGTACATGATGTAGACAAAATTACTGACCAACTAACGATAGGTTGACATTATCTCCTAAGAATTCTCACCTAAATTTTGGCTAAATAAATTCAATTCAGCATAAGTGAGGACTTTAGATATGAAACCGATAATCCTACTCGCTATCTTAACTCCTTTGTGGTTGACTCCGCCCGCCAAAGCGGAAAATATTACTTGTACCCGACAACGGATTGCAACAAATTACTGCAAAGATCATATTAGTCAAGCTCAGAATATTACTCTGGGACAAGCTTCGGATTTAATTAGCAAGTGGCTGGAGGCAAAGCAGAGAATCTTTGCTCCTCCATTCGATCGCCAATTGCTGGCTAAAATGACTACAGGTATTTTGTATGCCGATACAGTCAAAGCGATGGACTATCTGACAAACAGCAATTCTCAGTACAGATACGGTGTCCAAAAAGTTGAATCCGTCGAACGCTTTGCAGCATCTGGAAACAAAGCCACTATTGAAGTCACAGTCACCGAAGATGCCACAGTGTACCGAAATGACAGAGTCGATAGTAGCAGTTTCAATACTAAGGTAGTTCGCTATACCTTAGAGTATTGGGATGGCATCTGGAAAATTGCAGACTCTCAAATTATGAGTCATTAGTCATGGGTTAGTTGTTATTTGTTACTAATTATAATTGGTAATAGTAAGTGAAGCTAATGACCAAAAACCTAATAACAATTAACAACTAACAACTAACTAATACACATGAATTGCTTTCATCATGTGATATGCAACTAGCAACTGCGTCAAAGCTAGCGGGTAACTTTGCAAAACTTCGCCAGTTGTGCCGATAAGTTTGCCAATTTCCGGGTTGCCTTGGGCGGAGCAAAATCCCCGCAGGTGCGGCAACTCGCTGCACAAAATCATTTCTAGTTCGTTTACTTGATCGCTGGTAGCGTGGGAGTCTACCTCCAAAACGTCAACAGGTTTGCCCATATCCCGATCGAGTCCCAAGCGAATTGCAGGTTTAAAACTCTCGCTGCCTCGACCTAATATTTCAGTAAAATCAGGATGAGGAATTGTCGGTCTGAGCACTAAACGGACGCTCAAATTCGATTCATTGTCCGCTTCTGGCGGGTAAAAACTAACTACAACGTCGGCCGATTTGCGCTGAGGACGAATGAAGTCTTCAGAGTCCGGTTCCCGTTTTTTTATTTCTGCAAGCACCTGTTCTTCAGTATAACCGCGCTTCATAATATCGCGCTTAACTTTCCACTGAGTTCGCAACTCTTCGGGAGGAGCAAGATACACTTTTACGTCGTAAGAATCGCGGATTGTTCGGGTTGCGTAACCCAGCAAACCTTCAACTATTACAAATTTACTGGGCTTGATGTATTCCGGCGGGTCGAATGTACCTGTCGTGTGGTTGTAGATGGGTTTGAGAATTGCTTGTCCGGTACGCAGCAGGCTGAGGTGCTGCTGCATGATGTCGAGGTGATTGCAGTCGGGATGCAATGCTGTGATTCCGATTTCTGCCCGCTGCTTTCTGTCGTAGCGATGATAGTCGTCCGTGCAAATCACAGTGACATTTTCTGGCCCTAATACTTGGGCAATTCCCCGCGTCAGGGTGGTTTTGCCCGCTGCGCTGTCTCCGACAATACCGAGAATAATTGGTCGATCGCTCATTGTTTTTACCCGGACGCACAATAGCAAATTTTGTTGTCAATCTTAAATCTTATCAAAATTGTGTTCGATCCGATCGCTCGGTTTGACTTGCTTCCCCCCGGAGTCTTCCCAATGTGTAAAATTATTGTTATATTTCTTAATATAATACGGCACCGGAAACTCAGGGAGCATCAGATTAAAAAATCACGCCCATTTCTTACCGCCCAAGATGTCGATCGTACTTTTGAATCCAGCTATTGTCAGAATTTCGGGAAAATCACCCCTGTAAAGTGTCCGGGTAGTCTCTTTTGTCTTTTGTAGTGCCAATTGCAGCGGTGGGGCTTGTGGGATATTTGTGCTTTCAAAACCGGCCGCAAGCAGTGAATCAATTTGCCAGTCAATCAATCAATCGACGCCCAGGCCGATCGAATTTATCCGCAATATGAAGTTTTAGCCCCAGCTTTCGCTGTTTTGACAAATTAGTATAATAAATTTGAGTTCATGAGGCAATCATGCCCTCACAAACCTGTTTTTTTCCTCTTGCTTGCCTTCGGCAATGCGTCTTTCCGTGAAAAAAAATAGGTTTGGATGCACCCGTGCGTAATTTATAAATTTAAACAAATCTTAAGTTTATTAAGTTTAACTAAGCCCGTAACAAGCCGATGAATCAACCATCTTCAGAAAAATTAAGGGGCAGTATTTTAATTGTGGACGACAGTCTTAACAATTTATTGTTACTGGAGCTGATCTTATCGAGGAAAGGTTATAAAGTAGAAGCTGCATCTAGCGGGCAACAGGCACTCGATTCTGTGGATTTGGCTCAGCCTGACTTGATTTTGCTGGATATAATGATGCCCGATATGGATGGCTATGAAGTTTGCAGTCGCTTGAAAGCGATCGATCGCACTCGTGGCATTCCCATTATTTTTCTGAGTGCTGTGGTACAAGCTTCTGAGAAGGTGAAAGCCTTTAATGCTGGGGGGGCGGACTACATTACTAAACCTTTTCAAACCGTAGAGGTGGTAGCTAGGGTAGAAAATCAATTGCGGCTGCGGGAACTAGAGTTGCAACTGAGGGATAAAAATCTGATGTTGCAGCAGGAAATCGCCTATCGGGAACAGGCAGAAATGGAAACGCGGTTGCTGTTGGAAAAAACCAAGTCTCAGAAAGAAAAAATTGAAGAATTGCTATTAAATATTTTGCCGAAACCGATTGCAGACCGCTTGCAGGAGGGACAAAGCATAATTGCTGACAGCTTTGCGGAGGTCAGCGTTTTATTCGCCGATTTGGTGGGATTTACGAATTTTGCCTCTCAAAAAAGTGCTGTCGAAACTGTGAAAGTTCTCAATCAAATTTTTAGTCAATTTGACGAGTTGTCCTTACGGCACGGTTTGGAGAAAATCAAAACTATGGGTGACGCTTACATGGTAGTCGGCGGTTTGCCCGATCCGCAGGAAAATCACGCTTTTGCTATTACCCAAATGGCGCTGGATATGCAAGCTGCTGTCGCTAGCTTCAATGTCCAAAACAATCACAACTTTAGTCTCCGCATTGGGATAAATATTGGTGGGGTGGTGGCGGGAGTCATTGGTTTAACTAAATTTAGTTACGATTTGTGGGGGGATACAGTAAATGTTGCTCAGCGGATGGAATCAAGCGGTATTCCGGGGGAAATTCAGGTGACTGCTGCGGTTTACGATCGTTTAAAAGATAAATTTTTGTTTAAAAAGCGCGGTGCTGTTGAGATTAAAGGTAAAGGAGAAATGATCGTTTATTTGTTGGTGGGGCGAAATTAGTTATTAGTCAGTTGTGAGTTGTCAGTTGACAGTTGACAGTTGACAGTTGACAATTCCAAATTCCCCATTCCCCATTCCCCATTCCCCATTCCCAGTTACCACTCATCGTTGCGTTTGTTGCTGTAAGTTTCCCAATCGTCTTGTTGCGGCGCCTGATACAAAGATTCTGGTTCCAATTCCGCTGACATTTCTAATTCTGGTTCCGATTCTTGCTGATAGATGTTCAGAGGTTCGACAACGCGGGCGATCGCATCTTTGACAAATGCTTTGACAAACTCGTCTTTCCGATTTAACTGAAACTGCCTTTGTACAACTTCGGCGATGCCACCATCGCCCCAATCTTGGTCATGGCGGAAATATTCAATAAAACTTTTACCGGCAATTCTGGTTAAATAAGCCGCACTGACTGCTTGAATTGCTTTGCCAAGTACAAACCCGGCTACGCTTAACTGCAGCGCCCTTGATACTACTTGAATTACACCTTCAACTATTCCCAAACTTGCTAGGGTTTTTGCTAGAGACAATGCCAACTCTTTGGCGCGATCGATATTTAATTCGCAGCCGTAAATCTTAGCAATTTCTACTACCATTTGAGCGTTAACTGCTGCTGTCGCTAACAAATCCACAACTGGCAAAGGCGTTACGGCAATTACTCCAGCTCCGATCCACTGAAATCGCTCTACTGCTTTATCAGCTTGCCGCCTTCTTTGAGCGTCAATTAACTTGCGCGCTTGGTCTCCCAAGTGCTGAGATTGCAGCAAAATATTGTCCGCAATTAAGTCTTCGCCTTCAGCTCGCAAAATTGCAGCGACGCGCCGAATTAATGGCATAATATCCGGGTATGGCTGAAAAATTGTGCCGTCTTCTAGTACAACTTTTTGCGGATTGGCGCTAATTGCTACTACATCCATTGCTGATACAAAACCTTTGACTCGCTGCCGCAGTCGATCGAGAATTTCATCTCTGTCGGTGTCGGGATAAAGGTCAACTTTATTAAAAACCACGATCGACCTTTTGCCAATTTCCGCCAAAGTCCGCAGCGGTTCGTACTCGGATTTTCGTAAATCGCCGTCCAAAACAAATAAAATCAAATCTGCCCTCGCCGCCAACTGCCTCGCCAATTCCTCTCTATAAGTTCCCGCAACTCCCGCTTCCAAGATGCCTGGGGTATCAGTAATTGCTAATTCTCGATCGATTCCTTTCAATTTCAGAGTGTAAGTTTCGCCAACTTCGGTAGTTCCCATCGGCGCGCCCACCTGTCCCGCCATCCGCCCCACCAGCGCATTCACAGCGGAAGTTTTGCCCGCAGAACCGGTGCCGAAAACAACTACTCGAACGCTGCCGCGAGCCATGCTAGCTTCAATTTCGCGGGCTCTCAACAGCAAAGCTTGCCGCGCTACTTCATCTTGAATGCGATCGACTTGTTGCCTGATTGCTTTGAGATTTTCCGAAGCTGCTTCACTTTTCACAACAGGAACCTTCGGATTAATCGGCCGTTTTCCCTTAACTTTCTGGGGGCGTTGCAGCAACCTAAAATAGTAAATCAGGGCAAAAATTAGCGTTCCCAAAAGTACAATTATCAGGAAAATCAGCAAATTAGCCAGCAGCGGAGAAGCAGACCACGCAACTTGACTGTAAAGCCCTGTTAAGGAACTCACCAGCCCAATAATCAGCCCCAGGGTGAGGCAGAAAGCAGCAATTAAGGTTAACAGGCGCGGCAAAGGCATGAGGGGAGTGGCAAATAAAAGGGTTATGCTTTGATTTTTACACTACGCCGATAGTCATCAGTCATTGCAAATCTAAAATCTAAAATCTAAAATCTAAAATGGCGAAGCGCCCGTTAGCGAAGCCCTCGAAGAGGATCGTACTGCGCGAACCCGCAAATCCCGATTCTGTGCGACTGCGAGCGCGATTTGCGGGGTTTTAGTGGTAGCGAGTGCAGATAAAGTGCGATCGCGCCCGCAGTCTGCAATTGTAGCTTGCACGAGAACTTACTAAGTCGGTGGCAAAATTCGCCAGTATGTAACAAAAGATTAAGTAGAGTGATTCGAGTTAAATTTAATAGGTTGTGTAAGGTTGTGTACGGTTTTTTCTTTACCTTGTACCCCATGAATTACCGCAGAAGCAAGCTCTAATTCCGAGTCAAATATTTGTCCTGCTCGTTCATCTTTTTTGATGTGTTGCCATTCCCAGCCAAAGCAAATTTATTCCTTCTCATATCAATTCCGGCTGCGCCGGAATGATATCAAATGCGCGCTTCATCGTCGGGCGTAAAGTCGAATCCCGATGCCAACAAATAATTCACGCCATTTTCATTTTTTTGACTCACAGTCAACAGTCAACAGTCAACAGTCAACGTCAACAGTCAACAGTCAACAGTCAACAGTCAACAGTCAACAGTCAACAGTCAACAATGATAAGGAGTGCAACCGGAATCGATTGCTAATTGCAGACAATCGGCAGAGTGAGATGTACCGTTGTTTCCTTTTTATAGATACTGGTAATTGAGAACTCTCCTCCTGCCAGTTCGACAATTTTCTGGACAATTTTTAAGCCGATACCGGTGCCCTGTTGCTCATACTTTTTGCGCTCAAACTGCATGAAGGCACCAATTTTAGCAATTTGCTCTTCTGTCATGCCCTGCCCTGAGTCATGTACAGATAAATGCAGCATCTCCCCTACGACTTGACTACTAACTTTAATGGTTGTCTCTGGTGAGGAGAATTTCAGTGCATTATCAATTAATTCATAGAGCAGCCTTGATAGATATCGTTCTGATAGAGCGATATCCGCTTCCTCAAGAGTTAACAACAAATCGTTGCTACGGTTTACCTTCTGAGCCTGGTATTTCAACTCGGCTTCAATGGCGGAAGCTACAAATTGAGTCCGGGCAGATTCCATCTTGTGCTGTTGACTTGCGGATAGTTCTAATCCTAAATAAATCAGGAATTTATTCGTTAATTTTTCTAGGCGACGGGCAGAGTCATGTGCCCAGCCTAACATCTCACGGATTTGGGCTATCTCCATGCCTTCGAGCTCGTCCTTGAGCCACCCGATCGTGCCTAAGATGCCATTGAGAGGCGTATTCAGTTCGTGGGATAGAGTAGAAGCTAAGTTGCCACGCAGCTCATTAAGGGTGCTTTCCAAGAGATTGGTGGTATTTTCTTGGATGTGGTATAAGTTCTGGATATTATCATACTGTTGCTTGATTCTGAGCATTGAATGCACGCGAGCACGCAGTTCAATAGCATTTACAGGTTTACTGATGAAGTCGTCGGCTCCGGCAGTTAGACAGTTGGCAAGGTCTGATTTTGAGCTTAATGCTGTCACCATAATGATGGGAACGGCTTGCCATTTTGACATGGCTTTGATTTGCCGACAAATCTCGATACCGTCTATTCCCGGCATCATCACATCCAGCAAAATAAGATCCGGATCGAATATATCCAGGGATGCGATCGCTTCTTGCCCGCTGGCAGCATAATGCAATTGATAATCCTGCTCTGATAACAGGATTTCAATCACATCAAAGTTATCCGGCTCATCATCAACAATTAAGATAGAAAATTGAGACATAATTTCCACGCTTTCAATAATGTAAAAAGTTTTATGAGTTAATGTGATAACCTCAGCTATGCTGCCAAAGTGATTTCAAAAATGGCACCTTGTGGTTGGTTGTTTTTGACACCAATTGCGCCCCCATGTGCCTCAACTACCATTTTGCAGAAAGCTAAACCCAACCCTATTTGAGAGACCTCCGACATCAGATTCCCAATCTCGTATTTCTCAAAAATCTTGTGCCGCAATGTATCAGGTACACCCGGTCCAGAGTCTATAACCTGGATTTTGGCGTTGCCAGATCTGAGGAATTCTACATTCACTATGATTTGACTATTGGGTGGGGAAAACTTAATTGCATTCGAGAGAAGGTTATCCAGCGCTCGATGTATCATAGTGGCATCAACCGAGACTTTTCTACTGGTTTCTCCTGGTAATTGAGCGACCAGCGACTGATTTTTTTTAGCAGCGATCGCTTCAAAGTTTGATATGGCAGACTCTATGAGATCGCACAGATCAATCTCTGTGTAATTGAGACGAGTTTTACCGGATTCGAGTAAAGCAATTTGCAATAAATCATCAATTAATAGCTGTATTGCTTGGGCTGATGAGTAAATTCGATCCAGTTGCCTTTGTTGTTTTTCTCTAGGATACTCTATGCTTTTTAGGAGTTCCAAGCCAAGCAAGATACCAGCCAGGGGATTGCGTAAATCGTGGACAACCATTTTAACCATATCTTCCCGCAATTTTAGTAAGCTTTGCAGGTCGTCATACTGGTCTTTAATTCGCAGCATGGAGTGAACTCTGGCACGCAGTTCAATAGCATTTACAGGTTTACTAATGAAATCGTCTGCGCCGGCAGTGAGACAATGGGCAAGGTCCGATTTTGAGTTTAATGCTGTCACCATAATGATGGGAACGGCTTGCCATTTTGGCATGGCTTTGATTTGCCGACAAACTTCGATGCCATCTATTCCTGGCATCATCACATCCAGCAAAATAAGATTAGGCTCAAATACGTCGAGGGATGCGATCGCTTCTACCCCGCTCGCAGCGTAATGTAATTGATAATCCTGCTCGCTCAAGAGGGTTTCAATTACATCAAAATTATTGGGATCGTCGTCAATGACTAAAACGGATGGTCTGTTCACGGGTTATCTTTACCTAGAAGCTAAAAGTTGTTGAATAGTGCTTGCCAATTGCTTCAGCTTGACGGGTTTGGTGAGGTAATCATTGGCTCCGGCGGCAAGACAACGATCGCGATCGCCAGTCATGGCTAAGGCAGTTAAGGCAACGATCGGCACATCGACTAACCTAGGATCGAGGCGAATCTGCTGCATAGCTTCTAGGCCATCCATACCAGGCATTTGAATGTCCATCAAAATTAGATTGGGGTTTTCAGACTTGGCCAGGGCGATCGCCTCTTCTCCATTCTTCGCCAAGACAATGCGATAGCCTTTAGCTCTCAGGTAGCTCGAAACCGTACTGATATTGGCTTCGTTGTCTTCCGCCAGCAAGATTAAGGGAGAGCCTCGCTGCTGTTCGGGCCCGCTGGGTTCGATGCGGTACTCTGTCTGGGGTTCCAGGGCAAGAGAGGATGGCGCACAAGCAGTGCAGGGAAGGTCGATCGCGAAGCAACTTCCTACACCCACGGTGCTGGTGAGCCCCACCTGCCCGCCGTGGAGTTCGACAATGCGTTTCACCAGGGCAAGCCCCAAGCCAGTGCCTGTATATTGACGATTCAGGGCGCCATCGATTTGGATAAAGGGCTGAAACAGTTTGTTGATATGTTTTGGGGCAATACCAATACCTGTATCGATGACGGCAATTTGCAGAGTCTCTTTGACCAAAAAATGGGGTGAGGAATCGGCAGAATCTGGGTCGGCCCGGGGCTGTTGACGGCTAACTTCTAGGGTGATGCGTCCTCCGTTAGGAGTGAATTTGACCGCGTTGTTGAGAAGGTTGATCAAGACTTGGCGCATCCGCCGTTCATCAATCAATAAGTCGGGCAGATTGAGTGGCACTTTAATCTCTAGCTGGATGCGTTTTTGCAGGGCTTGTTGTTTGATAAAAGCCAGACTGGATTGACAGAGATGATTGATTGAAACTGGGGTGCAATCGAGCTCCATTTGACCCGATTCAATTTTGGCGACATCCAAAATGTCGTTGATTAACTCTAGCAAGTGAGAGCTACTGCGATCGATGGTTTGTAAAGCTTTGATTTGTTGTTCGTTGACGATGCCAAATACTTGCTCTTGTAGCCCCTCGCTCATGCCCAGAATGGCGTTGAGGGGGGTGCGGAGTTCATGGCTCATGTTGGCGAGGAATTCGTCTTTGAGGCGGGTAGCACGGGCCAATTCTTGGTTAGAGACTGCCAGTTGTTCGTTGCGCTCGGTGAGTTGCTGCTGGGCTTGTTGCCGTTCGGTGAGTTCTTGCTGCAACTGCTCAAATAGGCTAGCTTGTTGAACAGCGATCGCCAACTGGTTAGCAATTTGTTGCAGGAGTTGCGCTTCAGACTCTTGCCAGACTCGCTTTTCTCGACAAGCATGGACAACTAAAACCCCCCAGAGCTTGTTGGTTGGCCCAGGGGCAACCCCTCTATGGCTTTCGCTGCTTCGGGCTTCTTGCAGGATAGGTGCAACCATTTTGGACTGGACTTGACCAACGCTTGCGTATTCCACCAAACAATTAGTCCCCATATCGGTCGTTATATCGGGGACGATACGGGGCTTGCCCTGGCAATAATGGTTGAGGATTTCTTGAGACCACAGTTGGTCGTCCCAGTAAAGGTTTTTGAGCGCGGGAAACTCGGTCAACACAAATTCTTCAACAATTTGACTTCTGCCATTGCCAAATAGCCGGATTACGATGATTCGATCGCCTTGCAAGATTTCTTTGACTTGCTGTGTCACAGTCGCCAAAATTTGGTTAATATCCAACGATTCGCGAATTTGCTGGGCGATGAATCCCAAAGTTCGCTGCCGTTGTAGTTGTAAAGCGATCGCATTTTCTGTTTGCTTGCGGATAGCCAATTCTGATTGTACCTGTTCGTAGAGGTAAGATTGCTGAATTGCGATCGCTAATTGGTTAGCAATTTGTTTAAGTAAATTGATTTCCCAGTCTTGCCATTGGCGCGGGGTATCGCATTGATGAACAATCAGCAACCCCCAGAGGGTTTGATTCTGAATAATTGGAACTACGAGTTTGGCTCTGACCTGGATGTCTGCGAGAAATTCGACTAAGCAAGGTACGATAGACTCGTTTTCATCTTGGCTATCGTTGAGGGCATAAACTCTTCCTTGGATATAGCGCTCGTAGTTTTCTTCGGGAAAAACCTCTTCTGGGAATAGGATATCCAGGAGCTTAAGCCTATTTGGCGAAACAGATTCAGCAATGGTAGCCCCCGTCCCTTCAGGAAAAACCCGATAAACCAGCGTTCGATCTGATTGCAAGAGCTGATGGATTTCCTCAACAGTGCTATTGAGAATCTCGTCGAGATGCAGAGACGATCGCATCCGTTTAGTAATCGCTCCCAGCAAACGTTCATGTTTTGCTTGTTGTTGCAATCTCACTTCGGCTTCTTTGCGATCGGTGATATCCTGAAACGTGCCTACCAGACCAATAATATTACCTGAGCAGTCTCGCAGGGGAGCCTTGTGGGTTTCGAGAAATATTGGTTTACCATTGGGTAGAGTTAGCGTTTCTTCGATCCCTAATATAGCTTCACCCGTTTCGATTAACCGCCGATCCATCGCACAATACTCGTTCGCCTCCACTTCTTTCTGGCAAATATCTAAATCTCTTTTACCTATACTTTCGATCGTAGATGGCAAGCCTAGAGTTTTGGCAAACTGCTGATTGCATCCTAAAAAAACAGACTCTCGATTCTTCCAAAACACGGCGAGCGGGATGGTATCGAGTACCGTTTGCAGAAACTGCTGAGATTCTTGCAAAGCCTTCTGGGCCTGTTTGCGATCGCTGATATCTACTAATACACAAATAGTTTGATCCTCTGAGCCTGAGAGGAGTGCGGCTCCGAGCAAAACAGAAATCCGGCTGCCATCCTTACGGTAGTATTCCTTTTCCAAGGACTCGATCTCGCCCTCCTGTCTCAGGCGATCGATCGCTAAAACATCAGCGGCGAGATATTCGGGGGGGGTCATAGCACCCCAATGAATCATCCCAGCATTTAGTTCCTCCCTAGTGTAGCCAACCATCTGTAAGAAGCGATCGTTGGCATCGGTAATGTTCCCCTGAAAATCGGCAAACATCATGCCGCTCACACTGGAATCAAACACCCGGCGGAAGCGCATTTCACTGCTTTCTCTGGCGAGTTCAGCTTGTTTGCGATCGCTGATATCCGATAAAATTCCCTGGATGCTAATCAATTCCCCTTCAGCATTTATAACGGGTGTGGCACTGCTTCTCACCCAGACATAATTGCCATCTCGGTGGCGCTGTCGGAACTCATAATCACTTGACTTTTTACTAACTTTGATATTCTCCCGATAACCAGTAACCACCAAAGGGCGATCGTCTGGATGCACCAGAGATATAAACGACTTGCCAATCCATGCACCCTCCTCCCAGCCAAACATCGTCTTGAATTGCGGTGACAAATAAGTGAGTATGCCATCGGGTTCACATGACCAGATCAAATCATTAGCGCCTTCTACCAGCCGCCGGAATTTAGCTTCACTCTCTGCTAATTCGGCTTCGATCTGTTTGCGATCGCTGATATCGCGGCATACACAAATGAATAATCCATCGTCTGTGAGGGTCAGGGATAGCTCTTGGGCAAAGGTAGAGCCATCTTTGCGGAGGGCGATCGCCTCTCCCTCCCAAGCGCGATCGCGCCTCAGCACCGGCAAGACTTCTCGCTCAAACCGTTCTAACTCCTGTTGGGAATACAAAAGTTGCCAGGTTTTGCCCAGCAGTTCTTGGGGGTGCTCGTAGCCAAACAATTCTAGATGGGCTTGATTCAAATAGAGGTAGGTATTTCCTTGGAGAATCGCAATGCCCTCGATCGCCGCCTCAATTGCCGCCAGTTGTATTTTGAGGGTTTCTTGGGTTTGTTTGATATCGCTAATATCGGCCAAATAGCCAACAATCTCGGTTGGGCGACCTTGTTCATCTCGCACCAGGCGCATTCCATCCCGTATCCAAACGTAGTAACCATCGCGATGCAAAAATCTATATTCATGCTGATGAGTGTCGTACTCAAACAGAGCCGATATATCTGCCAAAACTCTAGGGGCATCTTCTGGGTGAATATGGTTAATCCAGAAGCTGGGGGTCGATACAACTTCTTTTGGCTTGTAACCCAAAATGGCTTCGATATTTTTGCTGATGAAAGTTGAGTCATAGTCGCGATAGGGCTTAGAGCTATAGATCATCGCGGGACTGGATGCCAGAAGAAATTCGAGGCGTTCTTTCAACAGGCGATTTTCTCGCTCTGTCTGTTGGCGATCGGTAATGTCTTGGATCAGGGCCAGCGAATAGAGATGTCCATCATCACACGATAGGACAGAGGTGGAAATGGAGATAGTGCGCCGCTGTCCATCTTGACGCTGGATTTCCCTTTCCGCAGCGATCGGCTGCATCTGTCTACCGTTGGCGATCGCCTGTTCTCGATCTTCTAGATTCGGGTACAAGCTTTGATACCCCAGACGGTTAATTTCTTCTAAGGTGTAACCCGTAATCACTTGCATTTGCTGATTCCAGACTGTGAAGCGGACAAAGGGAAACTCCTCAACTTGATGGAAAACACACAGCCCTTCTGCCATGTTTTCTACAATTTCTTGACGGAAAGTATTTTCCTGCTGAAGCGTTGCTTCGGCCAACTTGCGATCGGTAATGTCGAAGCGAATGGCTAGATACTGAAAAGGTCGCCCTTGTTCGTCCAAAAAGGGGACGATGGTGGTGGCCACCCAGTACAGGCTACCGTTTTTTGCCCGATTGCAAATTTCACCGCGCCAAATCTGACTGCTGTTAATGGTGCGCCACAAGTCTTGGAAAAAAGCAGGGGGATGATAGCCAGAGTTGACAATGCGATGGCTTTGTCCGATCAGTTCATCGCGGGAGTAGCCAGAGACTAAACAGAAGCGATCGTTGACGTAGGATATCACCCCTTCGCGATCGGTGATGACCACAATGGCAGACTGATCCAAGGCCTGTTTAAAGGCTGATAATTCTTGAATTAACTGCTGTCGTTGGAGTTCAGCCTGTTTGCGTCTGCTAATATCCAAGTTGACCCCAATCATGCTCTGGGGATTGCCTTGGGCATCTCGCAAGACCATACCAAAGGTTTTAATAAAGTGAAGGCTGCCATCGGGATGCAACACTCGAAATTCGGTATTAAATTCTGCCTGTCCTAAGACGGCTTGCTGGAGCAATGTTTCGGTGGCGGTGCGGTCTTCGGGATGTAGCCGGTTTGCCCAAATGTCGTAAGGCAGAGGGGAATCAGATTGTTTTGTGACACCGTACAGTTCGTACATCCGCTCATCCCAAAAGACGGTGTTCTGTACAATATCGAAGTCCCAACAGCCGATCGCCCCTGATTTGAGGGACAAGGCGAGGCGATCCGATACTTTCTGTAGTTCCACTTCTGCACGTTTGCGATCGCTAATATCTTGGGCGATGCCTAAAAAGCCGATAATTTGCTGATTGACATCCTTGAGGGTGCTGATGGATAGCGACATAGGAAATCGACAACCATCTTTGCGGATATAGCTCCACTCTTCTTCGCTGACAATACCTTGGCGTGCTTTGGCAACAAGAACCTCAAAGCCGGGGGGAATATTTTGCCCTAGTTCGGCAGATAGTGATGCTGCCCGGTCAATTACCTCATTTGCATCGTGGAAGAGTGCGGGGGAGGCTTTGCCGATGATTTCTTGAGTCGTGTAACCCAGCATCCTTTCGGCTCCAGCATTAAAGGTCTGGATGATGCCAGTTGGGTCAGTGGAGATGATGGAGTAATCAGTACCATTGAGGATGGCGCGTTGCAGGCTGTTGACTTGCCAAAGCTCTTGGGTGCGTTCTTCGACTTTTGCTTCTAGCTGTTGGTTGAGTTGCTGGAGTTGTTGTTCGGCAAGTTTGCAATCGTTAATGTCTGTAGTAGTTCCTACGTAGCCGACTACTTGCCCGTCTGCATCCAGTTCGGGAACGGACTGCCCATATACCCAAGCCACAGCACCGTCGGGATGTTGAAAGCGATATTCGAGTTGGAAAGAGCCACTTTCTTGGATAGATTGCTCCCATTCGGCGATGACCCAATCGCGATCGTCGGGGTGTAGCCCTTGTTGCCATCCTTCCCCGATGGCGGTTTTTGGGGTGAGTCCGCTGATCAGACACCACCAATCGTTAACATAGATGCACTTGCCCCCAGCATCGGCGCGGAAAATCCCCACTGGTACCGCTGCCACTAGGCTGGCGTAGCGTTCTTCGCTTTCTTGCAAGCGGGCTTCAGTTCGTTTGCGATCGCTAATGTCGGTAATGGTGCCTATATAGCCGCTCCGATGTCCATTGGCATTGAGTTCGGCGACGCACTGCCCATAAACCCACGTTACCGTACCGTCGGGACGTTGAAAGCGATATTCGAGTTGGAAAGAGTGGTTCTCTTGGATAAATTGCTCCCATTCGGCGATAACCAAATCGCGATCGTCGGGGTGTATTCCTTGTTGCCATCCCTGTGCGATAGTGGCTCCTGGTCTGAGTCCGCTGATCTGAAAGTAGCGATCGTTGACATAGGTACATAGCGCCTCGGCATCGGTGCGAAAAATCCCCACCGGAGCGGCTGCGGCAAGGGCGGCGTAGCGTTCTTCGCTCTCGAACAGGGTGGCTTCGATCCGCTGTCGTTTTAGCAGTTCATTCTGCAATTTTTGCTGGATCATGGATTGCCCAAGGGCGATCGCCACCTGTAGACAAACTTGTCGCAGGAGTTCGATCTCGTCAGCCGTCCAAGAGTGTGCAGTGGCTCGATAACTGGCGATCATTAATCCGCGCAATTGTTCCTCAATCACGATCGGCACCATCAGCTTGGCACGAATATCAAACCCCACTAACATTTCCTGATGGCACAGGGTCATTTCTTCGCCGTAGATGTCGTTGATGACGCGAATTCTGCCCTGGCGATACGGTTCAAGCCATTCTGGGCTCATGCAAGGATCGTGGGCTTCCCTATGAAGCACCGATCGCCCCGTGTCGGTAATGGCTTCCGCAATCACGGTGCCGCTAAAGTCAGGCCGAAACTGGTAAATGATGACGCGATCGCACCCCAGAAGCGAGTGAATTTCGTGCACTGTAGTATGCAGAATATCTGACAAATTCAGGGACGAGCGAATCTGCTCGGCAATGGTATTGAGAAGTTGCTCTCGATCGGCCTTTGCTTTGAGGGCGGCTGTCCGAGCTTCCACCTGCTGCTCGAGTTCAAGGTTGCGATTTGCCAGCAGCGCCACCTTTTCCGCCTCTAGGCGCACCACCTTCTCTTCCCACTTCTGGACCAGTTTGTATAGCTCCAGCGGGTTGAGGGCTTGCAGCAAACTGGTCTGGGTGACGATGCCTAATAGTTCTCCTAGCTCCCCTGTCACCGCCAACCGACGGATCGATCGCTGCTCCATGATCTGCTGCACAGTCCAGAGCGACTCCTCTGGCTTGACCTTAAAAATCGGCGTACTCATTACCACCTCAGCCAGACAGGTTTCCAGGTTCAACCCCAGTGTCTGAAATTGCACAATATCCCGCTCGGTGACAATCCCCACTGGAATTTGTAGCGGTTCAGTAGAGATTCCGCCTGGGTGTACAATCACCACGGAACTGACGCGATGCTCTGCCATAAGTTGGACGATCGCCAGTAGGGAAGAATCTGGCGCAGCACAAATCACTTCGCGGGTCATCACTTCTGCTACCATACGCAACCGCAGCAGGTCGATCGGTCGAGAGGTTTGGCGCAGACTTTCGTGAGTCACTAGGCCCACTAGGCGATCGTGCTCGTCCACGATGGGCAAATGGCGAATTTGGTGGTGTTGGAGCAGGTTAATCGCAAAAAATAAATCGGTGAAGGCGGACTCCCGGAGGGTAACGACTGGATGTGTCATCACCTCCCTGAGCACCAAATTCTCCAAGGAACGCTGTTGGGCACTCAGCCGCACCACGTCTCGCTCGGTCAGTATGCCGACCAATTGCTCGTTTTCCACTACCAACACGCAGCTCGATCGGGTCTCTATGTGGAGGTCGTGGAGTTGACCATCCGCCGTTCTAGGGGTGTTGCAGAGCGATCGCACGCCGCTCATTTGGGCGATCGTATCCATCACCGTCGTATCGGGCGAAACCACCAAGGGCTCCGGGACGATCGCAGTCCTGAGTTCTATTGGAGTGAGAGCCGTAGTACGCATGAACATGAGTTTATATGGTTTGATTGCTGATTATTTTTTTAAACTTTTCGCCTTAAACACATGAGCTGATAGCGTAGCCTGGGGTCAGCGATAGTAACGAGAAGAGTTACTTAGCTGCACGACTTTCTCTAAATATTATATTTACTTACAGTTCGCTTCTGCATGAAATCAGTTAGGGAAATTCCGTGACTCTAAGGTAACGCTGTTTCATCACTTTCCTGAGATAATAAAAATAGAAAGTAACGCTGTTTCATCACTTTCCTGAGATAATAAAAATAGAAAGTGCCGTAAACACTTTACGACTATGTTGAAGCTTGGAGAGCCCGCCGTAACGATAAAATTTGTTGACGATTGACGATTACCGTGAATTATACAGAGCATACCGAACACTATTCCCCCAAGTGAGAATTTGTGAGACTTTTAATTATTTTCCTGTGGGATTTTGTGATATTAAGCGTAAAACACTACCAGCAATATCTCGTATAGGGGGATTAAGTAATGAACCAAAACTATGGCATTTTCTAAGCAAATTACCTTGAAAGTATAACGCTTGAAAAATGCTAGTACAGCTCGGCGTAAGTACACAGACTATATTTATGGTAGAATAACATAGTTAGCTGAGACCCGTTTAGGTG
>NZ_JAUBRA010000072.1:0-35051 GCF_036701555.1 Microcoleus sp. Pol10D4 | reverse complement strand
AGTCATAATAGATTATTTAATATGCTGCGTGATTACACAATCATTCTGCCTATTCAGGACGGCGATGTCTGAGGGGTGAAACCCCTCAGACATTCGCCAACAGTCTCTTGAAATCGCTACTATACAAACGAAATCCACTCCAAGCGGACTAAGAGATAAAGGGGATATCAAAGCTGTATTATGTGAATCTATGCAAAAACTCGGTTTATTTTTATTTATCGTATCTTTTCTACCGTGGTTGGCAGTCTTTTTTGTTGTGCCATTCCTGCCGCTGGACATTACCCAAAAAACTACTTTATCTTTCGTTCTGGCTGTTGGGGCAGAAGTTTGTTTTTGGATTAGCGTAGTGCTGTTGGGGAAAGAAGTAGTTACCAAATATCGGCGTTATTTGCATCCCCGATATCTTTGGAAAAAAATCAGAAATTTTAACCGCAGATGAATAGGGTTCGACGCAGATAATGAGCCGGGATGTTGGCTTTTATCTGCGGTCAAGGTTGAGCTATTCGCTAAAAATTTGCAAGCGAATAGAGCGTTCTCCGTCTCCGAAATCCACTTCTATCTTTTCTCCCGAAAGGCTGTCCAAGCATCCCAAAAGCAACCGCAAATTGGGTGTGCTTGCTCCTGTATCCACGTACAATCTATCTGCCAAACTGCCTAAACGCTTCCAAATTGTGTAGAGTTTGACTACTGTTTGTTCTAGCTGTGCGGCTTGTTTTACAACGTCTGCGGTGGTTCCCAAACAGCCTACTCGCAAAGATTCTTCTAAGGCCATTTCCATGTCTAAATGAGACTGATTGAGAGCTTGCACTTGGGCGGCGGCGTCGAGATATTTTGATAAGTTCTTGGCGTCGGATGTTAGCTGTTTGACAGTATCTACGTCGGGATTTTCTGCTACTTCTTTTTGAATTTCGCTTTGGTGAGATGGGGAGAGTTTCTCCATTTCTTTAACTAAAGGAGCGAGGTAGCGGGAAGGTAGAGAACCACTAGATGCTTTTTCTTTGACTTCTTCTGGCAATAAATCTGAGTTCATTGCCATCCATTCGTCGGAGAGTTGTTTGACTTCGCGGCGGGTGATGCGATCGCCACTTGCTGCGGCATCTGTTACCATTTGCTGCACTTCGGGAGATGCTTTGGCGGTTTCTACAAAGGCTCTTTTGCTGAAGTTTCTAATAGAATTTGGGTCTAAATCTCCTTGCTGGATCAGAGTATCGGCACTATTAGCTAGTTCTATCAAAGAATAGGCTTGGCTTTTGCCAATTTCTCTTTCTTTGAGCCAGTTCAAAAACCCTGTGCCGCGTCCTTCGCCACCTTTTTTTTCTCTGTCTCTAACTGTTCGGAGAATGCGTCCCCGCCAAATGTCGGTTTGCAAGTCGAAGCGATCGCACACTTTCCAGGCATTGTCAACTTGATTTTCAAAATCAAATTCTGGTATTTGTTCGTCTTCGGGATCTGGCAATTGGAAATTGATATCGGTAAAGCCGTTGAGGGCTTCTGCAAGTTCTGCGGGATTTAGGGGGACTTCAGCCATTAGGAAAAATTTGTGTAGTGCAACAGCCGGTTTAATTGGTAACTTGCACGGGTTGACAGTTGAGACGCTATATGTAGCGGTAAGGTAGGCAAGATTTACCTACTAATAGAGCTTTTGTGCAAGTCATATCATTATTGCACGATGGGGTGCGATCGGCGAAAAGATACCCAAAAAGACTCCGGGCACGCCCCTGATGGGACTTGATGCGAGTGCTGGCTGTGGGGGGATTGAGTTAAAGTGAATTAGGAAATTAAAGGAACTAATAAAATGCTGGAAACTACCAAACGTTAGGAGCACTCTATCCCTTTGTTAGCCTAGAATTGAGAAAATAAGCTAAAGGGAAAGTGCTATGTCAGAACAAGACATCGCTAATATCATTACGATCGAACCTGGTAAGCGAGGTGGTAAACCTTGTATTCGAGGCATGAGAATTACTGTTCATGACCTGTTGAAATATCTCGACGATAGAATTAGTTATGAACAGACTTTAAAGGCTTTTTCGGATAGGACGCAACATGATATGTGGAATTATTTGAGTTTTTATTAAATAGTTATCATATTATGTTTCGGTAATCGCTAATAATGATTCTGTAGTAAGAGCGTAAGGCTCGCTAGCTAGAAGCTCGCACTGTAGTCGTCATTAATTGACTGGACATAATATTATATCCCTGCGTGAAATCATGCCCAAAGACTTTTCCGGTAAAAATCTCCGAGGTCACAACTTCAAAGGTCAAAACCTCACAGGTGCAAAATTCATCGGTGCAGACATCCGAGGCGCAAACTTCACCAATGCTATCCTCAGAGAAGCTGACTTCACCCGTGCCAAAGCTGGACTCCAACGTCGCTGGACAATTTTTCTAGTAACTATCTCGCTATTTCTATCGTTAATATCGGGATTGATGTCAGGATTGACTACTGCTTGGGTAACACTATTTTTGACTCCAAATAACATCAAACATTACACCATTATTCCAGGTGTCTTATTGCTGATAGTTTTGGCAATATTCTTTATTGTTACCCTGCGCGAAGGTTTAGTGGTAGGGGCAGGAGCCGTGACAGGGGCAGCGGCAGCGGCAGTGGCAGCGGCAGCGGCAGCGGCAGGGGCAGGGGCAGTGGCAGTGGCAGCGGCAGTGGCAGCGGCAGCGGCAGCGGCAGTGGCAGGGGCAGGGGCAGCGGCAGGGGCAGCGGCAGTGGCAGCGGCAGTGGCAGCGGCAGCGACAGTGGCAGGTGCAGCGGCAGGGGCAGGGGCAGCGGCAGTGGCAGCGGCAGCGGCAGCGGCAGCCACAGGAGTAGGTATTTACATTGCTTGGTGTGCTTTGGCTGGAGATGAGAAACAGGCCTTGATTCGCACCATTGCCATTGCCTTTGCCACGACAGGTGGCACTAGCTTTCGCAATGCCGATTTAACTGATGCCAATTTCACTGAGGCAACTCTCAAAAGTACAGATTTTAGAACAGCCAATCTCACTCGCACTTGCTTCCGCAAAACAGAAAAACTCGATCGCGCGCGAGTCGGTAATTCGATATTAGCTGATGCCCGCGTCCGAGAATTACTCATCACTGGCAATGGCTACAAAAAATCCTATGTTAATGCGGATTTCCAAGGAGCAAACTTGACAGGCGTTAATCTCAACGAGGCTAATCTCAAGCAGGCTAACCTCAGCGAAGCAACTTTGCATCAAGGTAATTTGGAATTCGCAAACCTCACTGAAACTCAAGCCTTGGCAACAAATTTTACAGAGGCTTATTTTACAGGTGCTTGTTTGGAAGCTTGGAACATTGACGCTAATACAAAGCTCGATCGCGTTAACTGTCGGTTTGTTTATCTTCTAGAATATCCCCAACCGGGAACTGGCGATCGCGAACGTCGCCCTCACCACATCAACAAGTGTTTTGAACCGGGAGATTTCGATAAACTCTATAAAAAGATTATGGAAACCGTGCAAATCCTCCTCAAAGATGGGATTAACCCCGAAGCTTTTGTCGCCGCTTTTCAGAAGTTAATGCGAGATTTTCCAGACATTACACCGGAGTCCATTCAAGGAGTTGAGAAGAAAGAAAACGATGTTTTACTGACTCTCAAAGTTCCCGAAGGAACCGATAAGGGTAAAGTTGAGCAAATTTGGGACGAAGTTTATCAAGCAAGGCTAGAAGCTCAAAGACAAGCCGAGCAATTAAAAGCTAAAGATGAAATTATTGCCCTTCAAAAACATCATAATGAAGTCTTTGAAAACTTAGTGAAAGCCGGATATACTAAAAATTTAAATCTGAATGAATTTGTAAAATTGTTGACTCCGCCACCTGTTAATGTTAAATTTATTAATGAAGTTAAATCTATATCAGAGAGTAAAGCTATGAGTGACCAAATCGACCAAAGTCGCAAAATAGAAATTACAGGTGGAACCGTTAACGCTAGCGGTGCTGGAGCGTTAAGTTTAGGTGATATCAGCGGTACTGTTGCCAATACAATTAATCAATTATCTGATTCTGCTAAACCAGATGAACCGGGAATCAAAGAATTATTAACCCAGTTACAAACAGCGATCGAGGCTGAAACTAATTTATCTGATGAGGATAAAGCTGAAGCATTGGAACAGGTAAAAGCTTTGGCAGAAGTAGGGAAAAATCCCCAAGAAAGCACCATGCAAAAGGCGGGAAAAACCGCAATCAAGATTCTGAAAGGGACTATTGCGGGTTTACCTAGTGCGGCGACATTGGTGGAAGCTTGCAGTAAATTGTTGCCTGCGATCGCAAGTCTCTTACTTCTACCTTAAAATCTAATATTAAATAAGCTGAATCGCATCTAATTTGTATGTTTAGGGCGGGCGAGACACCCCACGGGGATTCTTCGCTTCACTCAGAATGACAACGTATGTTTAGGGCGGGCGAGACGCCCACCCCACGAAAATTCTTCGCTTCACTCAGAATGACAACGCAGCTTACCCTTCAGATTTTCTCGGCGGTGTACCGTTAGCCCGCGATCGACGGATCAGCACGCTCATTACCTGCTTCGGATTAGCCGCACGTTGTAGGGGACTCCAATCGCCGACTTCGGCAAATCCCAGTCGGTACAAAGTGAGTATTGTTTCCCTGACACCCTTGGGCGAACCGACAACCGTTAACAGCACGACTTCCTGTTCGCATACTGCTGCTGAGTCGTCATTTGGCCGATCGGACTTGTTGTCGTCAGGTAAGAATTCCTGTGACATATTATGTTCTCCTGGTTTTGGGTTTTCTAGGAAAACCCAAAAACCCAGCCGCCCCGCAGTTCAACACATAGCAGGGCGGCTACAGAGGATGTTAAGATACTCCGTTAGCCTCCAGACTGCTGTGATCAGTTTGGCGGTTAGCTGTCCATTGCTGTTCGTAGCAGCTTTGGGCAGTGCAACTAGATTTTTGGGCGACGCGGGCTGCCTCCTCTACAAGCAAGCAACCTCTAACTTCAAAGCGTAGCCGCAGATGGGGGCCGCCGTCAATCCATTTTGGATTTTCGATTTTGGATTTTGGATTGAAGAATTGAGCCGCGGACTAATCTGGGGACTTTGGGGGTTTTGATGCGGGATTGGCGGGTTTTGGGCGATCGCACCAATGAGACTCACAAAACGATCGCCTTTTCAACTTACCAACTACAACGGCGATACTTTATCGCGTTCAATCTCCTCGTGGTGAGTTGTTTTCCCGTTCAAAATTGTGCCATCATCGGGCGGATTTTGCGGGCGATCGCGTTTCCGAAAGCGATCGCGAGCCGAGACAACCACCACATACAGAACCGGCACCATAAACAAACTCAAGAAAGTAGAAACAACCATCCCCCCCGCGATCGCAGTCCCTAGCGATCTACGACTTGCCGCCCCCGCACCTTCCGGGTTAATTAGGGGAGCAATCCCCAAAATAAATGATAGAGAAGTCATCAAAATCGGTCGTAAACGCTCTTGAGAAGCCTCGACTGCTGCCTTAGCAATTGGATATCCCCGTTCCCGCAACTGGTTAGCAAATTCCACAATTAAAATCGCGTTTTTACTCGCCAACCCAATTAACATCACCAAACCAATTTGACAATAAACATCATTCGCCAAACCCCGCAACGACTGAGCTAAAAGTGCACCTAAAATCGCCAGAGGAACCGCCAGCAAAATAATGAAAGGATCGACATAATTTTCGTACTGAGCCGCCAAAACCAAGAACACAAAAATCAGTCCCAAACCAAAAATAATTGGTGCTTGACCCCCCGACTCAATTTCTTCTAAAGAACTCCCCGACCATTCATAGCCAAAACCCGACGGCAAAACTTGAGCCGCCACCTTTTCCATCGATTTTATCGCCTGTCCAGAACTCGATCCCGGAGCCGGAGAGCCACTAATTTCAATTGACCTATATAAATTGTAGTGGTTAACAGTTTGCGCTCCCACCACCGGAGTTATCTTCACCAAATTGCTCAAAGAAATCATTTCATTCTTTCCAGAGCGAACATACAACTTACTAATATCTTCAGGGTTATCACGAAACTGTTTATCCGCCTGAACATAAACCCGATAATTGCGCTGCTGCAGATTAAAATCATTCACATACTGAGAACCCAGAGCCGTTTGTAACGTACTGAAAACATCATTAATGGGAATATCTAGAGCCTTAGCTCGATTGCGGTCAACTTCCACAAGTAACTGAGGCGTATTCGCAGCAAACGTACTAAATACCGCCTGCAATCCGGGCGTCTGATTCGCCTGCTTTAAAATCCCACCCATCGCCTGAACTAGAGAATCTAAACCGCTGTTACCTTTGCGGTCTTGCAATTGAAATTGGAAGCCTCCAAATTGACCTAAACCTTGAATAGCTGGCGGATTCACTGGGAAAATTCTCGCTTCTGGAATCGCGAAAAACTTACCCCGCAATTTACCAATAATCGCCTGTACAGTTTGATCTTCTCCGTGACGTTCTTTCCATGGCTTAAGGGTAGTAAATATAATCCCCTGATTGGAACTATTACCACTAAAACCAAAGCCACCTACAGAAAAAGTTCCCACAACTTCAGGAACTTTGAGGATTTCTTGTTCAACTCCGTCCATCACCTGCTGGGTGTATTGCAGCGAAACCCCTTGAGGCCCTTGAATAATTGTCAGAAAATAGCCTTGGTCTTCCTCTGGGATAAATGCTGTCGGTACTGCTAAATAAAGCCAAGCTGTGAATCCCAGAGAAGCAATAAACAACAGGGTAACAATGGTTTTAAATCGTGTTAAGAATATTAAGGAATCTCTATATTTCTTTTGCATCCAATCAAGAAATATATTAATCCGGTTAAACACCCAACCCAACGGGCCGCCAAACTTCTTACCTGGGCGCAGTAATATAGCGGCAAGTGAGGGAGTAAGAGTAACCGCCATAAAGGTAGAAAGCAGCACGGAAAAAGCAATTGTCAGGGCAAATTGTTTATAGAGTGCTCCCGTTGTCCCTGGGAAAAATGCCACGGGTACGAACACGGCCATCAATACTAAGGAAGTGGCAATTACAGCACTAAAAAGTTCCCGCATTGACTCGGAAGCTGCTTGGCGGGCATTCATACCTTGGCGGACTAGACGGTCAATATTTTCGACTACGATGATAGCGTCATCAACCACTAAACCTGTTGCTAAGGTCAGACCAAATAGAGACAAACTGTTAATCGTAAAGCCGAATACTTTGATAAAGGCAAATGTCCCAATCAAGGAAATGGGAATTGTGAGGGTGGGAATAATCGTAGTGCGCCAATCTTGCAGGAAAACAAAAATAACTATCACCACTAGCAAGACTGCTTCAAACAGAGTTTTGACTACTTCTGCCATTGACTCTTGGACAAATTGAGTCGTATCTAGTGCGGTTCTATGTATCACCCCCGGAGGGAAGTTTTTCGCTAATTTTTCCATTTCTGCTTTGACGGCATGGGCAACATTTAGAGCATTACTTCCTGGCAATTGGTAAATCCCTAAACCCACAGCGTCATTCCCTCGAAATCGCAGAAAAGAGTTATAATTTTCTGCTCCTAATTCTGCTCTACCGACATCTTTTAATTTAACTAAAGTTCCATTTGCTTCGCTTTTAATAACTATGTCGTCAAATTCTGTGGGGCTTTTGAGACGACTTTCTGCACTCAAATCAATCTGATACATTTGCCCTTCTGGGGCGGGTTCTTGACCAATTCTACCTACCCCAACTTGCAAGTTTTGTTCATTAATTGCTCTTGTTACATCTTGCATTGTTAGATTACGAGCAGCTAATTTATTGGGGTCGATCCACAGGCGCATAGCATAGCGTCTTTCCCCAAAAATTCGCACGTCGCCCACGCCTTTTACTCTTTTTAAAGTATCTGCTAAATAGAGATCGGCGTAGTTGCTTAAAAATATGGTATCGTATTCTTTATTTTCGGTAAATAATCCTATAGCCAGCAGCAGGCTGTTAGATTGTTTGGTAACTGTAACTCCTGTGCGTTGTACGGCATCTGGCAGTTGTGGTTGAGCAACTGCAACTCTATTTTGCACATCGACGGCGGCGATATCTTTGTCGCGGGAAGTATCAAAGGTGGCTGTAATGGTGCTAGTTCCACTGTTAGTGCTACTGGAAGTTAGATATTTCAGTCCTTCAATGCCGTTGATTTGCCTTTCTAGGATGTTTGTTACCGCATTTTCGACAACTTCAGCATTCGCACCGCTATAGTTGGCTGTGACGTTGATTTGGGTGGGGCTGATGTCGGGGAAGCGCTCGATCGGCAATGTGGGAATGCTGATTGCGCCTACCAAAACAATAATTAAGGCGCAGACGCTAGCAAAGACAGGTCGTTTAATAAAGAAATCTGCAAACATTATTTGGGTAATGGGTAGTTGTTAGTTGATAATTGGTAATTCCTAATTGCACTTCAGTCAAAAATTAAAATAGCCCGCTTTTTTAGAGCGGAGCAATCAAGTAGTTTCACGTAAGGTACGTAGTTGCGCTTTAGCGCTCTTAATTTACCTGTTAAGATGGCTAAAACGCAACAACATACCTTATTTCGGGCTTGCTAATGGTAATTTTTTCCCGGCTCCTTTCCCTTCCTCTTGAGCCATAATAGGAGCGCCGTCTGTCAAGTTAAGGATGCCTGCGGTAACAATTTTTTCGCCGGCTTGCAAACCTTCGATAACTTGATAATTATTCCCCTGAATGGCTCCCAATTTCACAGGCTTTTGTCGCGCTACTAAAGGTGGCATTCCAGGTTTTGGCTGTTCCGGCTTTTGAGCGGTGAAGACAAAAGTTTCCCCACCTAAGCGAGTAACTGCTGTTACTGGAACTAAAATTCCGGGGTTCTGTTTCCAGATTACTTTAGCTTTTACAAACTGGAGATTAAGCAGTTCGCCGGTGGGGTTGGGAAAGGTGGCTTTAGCTAAAATTGTTTGGGAATTGGCGCTGACGTTTGGGGAGATAAAGCTGATTTGACCTTGGGCGATCGCCTTACCTTGAGCGTCGAGCATTTGTACTGGCAGCCCTAAGCGTAATTGAGGCATCCGTTCCAAAGGAATTGATAACCGCAAGTCTAGCAATTGGTTCTCTGTCAGGGTGGCGATGGCGTTGCCTTTTTGCAAGTAATCACCTACTTTCACTGGTATGTCGCCGATGACTCCCGCGAAGGGCGCTATGACCGCAGTTTCTTGTAGTTGTACTTCAAAGCCGCGCACTTGAGCCGCAGCCTGGGCAACTTGCGCTTCAGCTTGATCGAGCTGTTCTTGGCGCGTACCGTTGGCTAACTCGGCTAATCTGCTCTTGGCTTGTGCGACTTCTGCTTCGGCTTTGGCTATTTCCTCTGGGCGCGAACCATTTTGCAATTGCCGCAAAGCTTGCCGCTGCTGTTGCAAGGCTGCTGTGCGGCGATCAATCTCGGCTTGTCTGTTCTTTTGCCGCTGCTCGAACCGCCTTTGAGCTTCTCGGAGATTGGCTTTGGCGCTGCCTTCTTTTTGGATGTATTCTTGGAGGGTGTTTGCTGATGCTGCACCTTCTTTGGCTAATACTTGATATCTGGCAAGCTGCTGGCTGGCTAGCTTTGCTTCGGCCGTGTTTGCTTCAATTTGCGCTTTTGCTTGGGCGATTTCTTCTAAGAGGCTACCTGTTTCGGCATCGGCGAGGTCGGCTTCAGCTTGGCTAACGCGGGCTTGGGCTTGGCCAATTTCTTCTGGCCGAGAGCCCGATCGCAGTTGAGCGAGGTTGGCTTGGGCTTGGGCGACTTGGGCTTGAGCTTGGGCGATTTCTTCGGGCCGGGCTCCTGCTTGCAATTCGGCTAAGTGGGATTGAGCGCGGATCAGGTTGGCTTGGGATTGCCTCAAGTCAGCTTGGGCGCTGTCGCTTTTCATGCGGGCGATGGGTTGCCCTTGGTTGATGAAGTCCCCGGATTTGACAAAAATCTCCGTGACTAGCCCTTCTACTTCGGGTTTGATTTCTACCGAACGCTTGGCTTCTAAGCTGCTGACAAATTCCGAGGAATCTTGGACTGAGCTGGTTTGTACGGCTGCGAGCTTGACTGGTATGCCTGGGGGTTGGGCTGCTGCTGCCTGTTGCTGTGGGCGATTCTGACCCGATTGCCACGAGTACCAGCCGAAACCTGCTGCGCCTGTGGCGAGCGCGATCGCGGCAATTAGGGGCCAGCGCGATCGTGGTTTAGCAACAGGTTGGGGCACATCGGCAAGGGTTGCAGAATCCTGCAGTTCCTCGCTGTCTGCATCCGTTGGGTGCTGTTCCGGTGTGGGCAATTTTTGCTCTTGGGCTTCAACGACGGATTCTGGGGATTTAGAATAACTCATGGGCAGCACCACTTAGATTTTTTTTTAACTTCTGACTTACTGAGACTTGGGCGGGATATTTGATTCTCCGGCGCCCCCCTCAAACATGGGGGAATAAGGACAAGCGATTTTAAACAGGATGGAATCGGGAAAGTACCTTTTTAATGAGGTTGGGGTATGTGCAGGGCTTTAGTCCGATCGGAGTTAGCCAAGCCAGGGAGTGCTTCTTTTTAGGAAAGCTTCTTGTTATTTCTCAAAAGTTACGATGTCAGGGAAGATTAGACATCCTTCTTATGACTCACCTGAGTGGGTGAGTTGGAAGGATTTTCCCTTGGAGTCGGCGGACTCAGCGAAGGTTGGGGAGTCACGCATTCGAGCGATCAGACTTTTTTCCTTGGTTAGTTGCTCGGTTAACCACTCTATCTCTGACGCCAGAACTGACTTGCAGCGATCGCGAGAGGCAAATTGATAGTCGTCGGTTAGTGGGTATTCGCTCTTGAGGCTTTCGATGTAGTCTTGCCGGGTGTAACAGGCTCGCAAGCGGTGTTCCAATAGCTTCAGCCGTTCTGTCGGTTCTAAGTCGCCAAAAAAGAAAAACTTGATTTGGAACCGGGAACCACTGTTAACCCAGCTTTCTTGAGGGTGTTCGAGCATTTTTTGCCGCCAGAGTTCGCGCCCTTTGGCGGTAATTCCGTAGATTTTGCGCGGACAGCCCGCATCTCCGGCTTCTTCGGCTATTACCGAAATCTCCCCTCGCTCTTCCAAGCGTTTCAGCAGCGGGTAAATCGCTCCGTAGTTGACGCTGATGCAACTGCTCATAAACAGCTCCAGTTTTTGCTTTAGCCGATAGCCGTGCAGGGGTTGCAACTGTAGCAGCCCAAGTGCTGATAATTCAAGCATTTATATCAATTTGATATTATAGTCTGCATTATATCACTATATCGGACTCAAGCGCGATCGGGTCAATCCCTAGTTTCAAAGAATATTTACAGCTAGATGCAAATTAAATAATATTTGTCAATACACTTAAGATATACTTTTTAATATCCAGAGGGATTTTTATTGTGGAACAGGTCGGAAAGCCTATTCTTGAGAATGGTGCAAGATCTCAGATTTCTGCCACATATCTCTTCTTGGCAAGAGAATCAGAACTTTTATTGTTAGGATTTGGTTGAATTTTTCAACCCTGACACACTTTATTATTTATTGAAGATTGATTGCAGCCACTGTTTTTTTTATAGCTAATACTCCTATTATTTTTATCAAGTATTGCAGTAAAAAAAGTGTTGGGTTTGTTTCCACTCGCCCTGTTTGTAATGTACGTATCTGTGAGATGTTAGCTCTTGGTTGAGGCATCAAAAAAGCAACGCACCATACGGGTAGTTTAACCCAGATGTTTTTCCATTCCCGTAATCATCCTCAAAGATGATTTTTCATGAAAAATTTTCCCGATTATATGCTATTAATATGACACAAAGAAAGTGATTTATCTTCCTCATTAAACCCCAATTAACGCCCTATAATTACTTGAAAGAGCCATCCAAAAAGCATCACACTCAAGAAAATCACGCCTCCGACAATTAATATCAAACCCAACATTAACGCCACCACAAATAGCCAATCGGCTTTTTTACCTTGTTCAGGGGAACCTAAATGAGCATCCAGCAATTCTATATTTTTGACATTAGCTTTCCAAGCAACGTCCAACAAATCTCCGGCTACCGGTACAGTACCAGCAACTGTATCAAATACGATATTAGCTGCCATTTTTACTAAAGTCTCTTGAGGCACTCCCATTTGAGCGGATTTGAAGACAACATATCCTGCAAAAATTGAACTGATTAAATCGCCGCCGCCCGGTATAAGTCCCAATATCGGATCGAGTCCGATGCGGTATTTGGTGCCGGGAATCGGAATTGCATTGTCTAGTAAATGGCTGATCCGGCGGAGTCGGCGCAAGGATGCAACATGAGATTGGCTGGGAGTATTTGGGGAGGAATTTTGTATAGGAGAACGTGACATTTAATTGCTCTCGATTGCGATATTATTGCTAGTTTATGATATTTATTAAAGCATATTCTAGTTTTGTGTCTATGCCTCAAGCAAGATTTTTAGTAATTTTAGTCGATCGGCTTTGGTTTGTTTTTGAACGAACAGAAACCCGGTTTCTGTTCAAAACCGGGTTTCTTGCTTCTAGCTGGGGGCTTTTAATTTAGCCTGTTATTTGTTGCCTTCTGTGAAGTCGGCGTCAATCACGTCGTCGCCGCCGCCAGTGGGGCCGCCGTCTCCATAGCCACCAGGACCACCAGGGCCGCCAGGGCCGTCAGTCGGGCCGCCTGCTTGCTGGTACAGGTTGCTGCTGACAGCGTAGAATGCTTGCTGCAACTCTGTTGTCAAGGTTTTGATCCGATCGTCATCTTCACTCTCGATCGCGGATCGCAAGTCTTTAAGCAACCCTTCAATCTTAGTTTTGTCATCAGCGGGAACTTTATCGCCCAATTCTGCCAACTGCTTCTCGATTTGATAGGCTTGAGAATCAGCTTGGTTTTTGCGATCGATCCTTTCGCGACGTTCCTTGTCAGCAGAAGCATTCGATTCGGCTTCCCTCACCATGCGATCGACTTCATTGCTGGGCAAAGTAGAAGCACCAGTAATGCTAATCGATTGCTCCTTGCCAGTACCTTTATCCTTAGCAGCTACATTCAAAATACCGTTAGCATCGATATCGAAAGTAACTTCAATTTGAGGTACGCCACGGGGGGCTGGTGGAACTCCATCTAAGCGGAAGGTTCCCAAATCCTTGTTATCATTCGCCATTTCCCGTTCGCCTTGCAAAACGTGAATTTCCACGTTTGTTTGGCCGTCTACAGCAGTCGAGAAAGTTTCCGACTTCTTGGTAGGAATAGTGGTGTTGCGGGGAATGATTTTGGTCATCACGCCACCCAATGTTTCCACGCCGAGAGAGAGCGGAGTAACGTCGAGCAACAAGATGTCTTTGACTTCGCCGGAGAGTACGCCTGCTTGAATTGCTGCACCGACTGCGACCACTTCGTCCGGGTTTACCGTTTGGTTGGGGTCTTTGCCAAGGAGTTTTTTGACCAGTTCTTGCACCGCAGGAATCCGCGTAGAACCACCAACTAAGACGACTTCATTAATTGCAGATTTGTCTAATTTGGCGTCCCGGATCGCATTTTCTACGGGGATGCGGGAGCGATCGATCAAATCCGAGCATAGTTCTTCAAACTTGGCCCGCGTCAAAGTCGTGTCCAAGTGTTTTGGCCCGTCTTGAGTCGCGGTAATAAATGGCAGGTTGATTTCTGCTTGGGTAACGCTCGAAAGCTCAATCTTGGCTTTTTCGGCTGCTTCCGTCAGGCGTTGCAGTGCTTGTTTGTCTTTGCGGAGGTCAATTCCTTCGGCTCTTTGGAATTCGTTAGCGATGAAATCGACGATTTTTTTGTCGAAGTCGTCACCGCCGAGGTGAGTGTCTCCAGAAGTTGCTAACACTTCAAATACGCCGTCGCCTACTTCGAGAATAGATACGTCGAAAGTACCGCCACCTAAGTCAAATACGAGGATGGTTTCGTTGCTCTTTTTATCTAATCCGTAAGCTAAAGCTGCTGCTGTAGGTTCGTTAATAATCCGCAGCACTTCTATACCGGCAATTTTTCCCGCGTCTTTGGTAGCTTGGCGCTGGGAGTCGTTGAAGTAAGCGGGAACAGTAATTACCGCTTGGGTGACAGTTTCGCCGAGGTATTTGCTGGCGTCTTCTACCAGTTTGCGGAGAACTTGTGCAGAAATTTCTTCTGGGGCAAATTGCTTGCCGCGGGCGGGACAGTCCAGTTTAAGGCTGTTGCCAACTTTGAGGACTTTGTAGGAAACTTCAGTGGTTTCATGGGCTACTTCATCAACCCGACGCCCGATAAACCGTTTTACTGAGTAAAAGGTGTTTTCGGCGTTCATCACGGCTTGACGCTTGGCGATTTGTCCGACAAGTTGATCGCCATTTTTAGCATATGCTACTACAGAAGGTGTGGTGCGACCCCCTTCGGCGTTGGCTATGACGGTGGGTTTGCCGCCTTCCATAACTGCGACGCAGGAGTTTGTCGTACCTAAGTCAATTCCAACTACTTTTCCCATAGGGGTGTTCCGGCTCCAATCTCTACAAAATTTTGGTGTCTTATCTGTGCGATAGTCTGGTTATTCAGGACTGCGATTTTACCTCGCGGTTTACGGGTAGTGAGTCCTGCTTTAATACAGTCTTCGATAGGGTGCTTATCTCTATACTGCGGGCGGTAGACCTTGCGATGAAGGGGTATTTACCGAACCTGTTGGGGGACGGTTGCATCCGTGAGGCTTGCACCGCTACAGTTGTTGACTGCTTTTCTTTACTCTTCCCAATGTACGGTGTGTGATGGATTCGGGTATTGTGGCAAACCGTATACGTTGTGTTGTATTTGCCGTCTTATGTATATAAATTTTGTTTGGTTGGTAGGGGCGATCGGTTTTTTGACTTCAAATCAGGTTTAATATCAATTCTGAAAAGGGACACGACTATGCCGTGTCCCTAGCCGTTTACTTCCAGGCTGTGCCTGGGAAGGAATATATTATTGAGGGAGAGCCTCAAGTCCGCCTGCTGGGAATCTCGGAAAATTCTTGAATTTTCCAGCTTTTCATTGCTATTTTTTACCTATCAGCAGAGCTGCAGGAAAGTAGCTGAGAGCTTCACCAATTGCCAACGTACCGTTACTTTCTACCGCCTGATTTGTAATTGCATCTTTCCAAACCGACGGCATTTGCTCGGATAATTTCAAATTAGTATCTTTCCAGACTTGTTTGCCGATCGGCATTTCTTCCGGTTTGACAATTCCCGTCAAAAACCGGGGAGCAATGACAATAACGGTAGTCTCTCCAAAGCTTCTGGAAAAGGCAACAACATTATCTTTAAACGTGCCAACTGCTTGCAGGGGTAGATAGTCGCCTGATTGAAAAACTTGCAAGTATTTTTTTCTCGCTTCTAGCGCTCTTGCCGTCAAAAACAACTTAATTCTCGCGTCTTCTCGCGTCGCAATCAAATCTTCAACCAGTTGCAAAATATCCGTCTGAGCTTGCTCTTTAATTTCCCGCAAAACCTCGATTCTGCGCTCAAAATCAACGGGACGGCGGTTATCCGGATCGACGTGACTTAAATCCCAGAATTCCGTCCCTTGATAAATGTCGGGAACACCCGGAGCCGCGATTTTCAGCAGTGTTTGGGATAAAGAATTGAAAATTCCGTAATTAGCTACTTTTTTCCAGAAAGGTTTAAATTTGTTGAGAAAGGGATTTTGTTCCGAAGGTTCGAGAACGCTATCGACAAAGGTCATAAAGCCAGCTTCGTAGTCGTTATCCGGTCTCAGCCAAGCCGTATAAACTTTGGCTTCACGGACAGCTTTAATGACATAATCTTTCACGCGATCGACATAATCAGTGTTTTCAATTCCCTCAAAGGGAAAACTGCCTAGCAGAGTTTGGTACAAGAAGTATTCGTCATTAGTATCTGGAACCATTCGATTCACAAAGTTGACTTTCTTAGAAGAGTTTACCTCTCTCCAAGACCTGACTTGCTGTTCCCATTCATCGGGAATTTCTGACAAAACGTTAAGTCTGGCTCGCACATCTTCGCCACGTTTGGTATCGTGGGTAGCTGTAGCATTCATTTTGTGAGGCCAAGCGGCTTGTTGCCGTTGGTTGAACTCGTGAAAATCTCCCAGCGACACGCCGAACTGACTGGGATTTCCTCCCACTTCGTTGAGGGATAAAAGCCGATAGTAGACGTATAAAAGCGTGTCTTCAATGCCTTTTGCCATTAATGGGCCTGTCAACTGCTGGAGTTTCATTACAAAGTGCCGGCGCTGCTCTTTTTGTTCGGGTGTTAGGGTTTCTTCTTCTTCCAGTAACAGCACCGTTTCGATAAATTTAAGTTCCTTGAGGAGTCTGGGTGCTTGTTCTTTGGCATGGGCGATCGCATATTTTACGTAAGTGCGATCGGACTCTCTCAAACCGTCTTGATTGATGTAGGTTCGGTAGACTGGAAAAATTGTCAAAACAGCCGCCAATGCTTTTTCCAAACCGGGACGAGTAAAGTCATTTCCCTGTCTCGATTGACCGGAAATATTCTTCAAAAGTTGAGCTAGATTGTCTACGTCTCCCGCCAAGTTTTTCTCAACAATCAGCCCTTTTTTATCTAAAAACAACTGTTCGTAGGGAACGGTCAAGCGAGTAAATCTCTGATATATTTCGGTAAATTGCTGTTCGCGATCGCACCGACAGAAAACGCCGTTTACGTAATTCAAAAAGTCGTAGCCGCTAGTTCCCTCAATCGGCCAATATGACGGCAAATCTTCTTCGTGTTCCAGAATTTTTTCAACAGTAATATAAGTGTCTCCGACTTTCTCTCGGAGGCGTTTCAAATATTCTGTGGGGTCGTACAGTCCGTCGATGTGGTCGATTCTCAATCCGGTAAACTTTCCCTCATCAACCATGTCGAATATCAGAGCATGGTTTTTATGAAAAACTTTAATCTCTTCAACTTTTACCGAAATAAGTTCGTTGACCGTAAAAAACCTTCGGTAGTTAATTTCCTCGGCCCCCACTTTCCAGAAAGACAGACGGTAAAACTGCTCGGAAAGCAATTCGTCTAGCAAATTAAAGCTTTCTGAATTTCCCTTTTCTCCGTTAAAAACTTTGATGTTTTCATCGATAAATTCCTGTACAAGGGGATTTTGATTGTAGAGTTCCCACAGCAGTCCCTTGACAAAAGCTATCTGATCGTATCTGGTTTTACCTTTAGTTTCTGAAGGTGTGTTTTTAATTAAATAAAGAATTCCTAAAAACTTGATAAAATCTGGATGGCGTCTGCCTAATTCTCTGGCTAAATGCCCCAAGTTATGACTGATGAATTTAGCATAAGATTCAATTCTTACTGGCAATTCTAAGCTATAATAATTGATGGTTAGCCCAATTTCGCTGTATTTGAGTTGAATCTCGCCATTTTCCAGACACTCTCCATAAAAATTGCCCAGCAGCGGAGCCAGCACTCGACCCCTGAGATGCTCGTAAGCGTGATTCCATTCAATATCGAAGTAATCAAAATAGTCGGAATCTGGCCCGTGTTCCAATACGTCTAACAGCAGCAAATTTTGAGTGTCGTAAGCCATGTGATTCGGAACAATATCTTGCAGCCACCCCATGTTCCGTTTCTTGATTTCGTATGTGAGACCTTCAAAATTTTCTGATGTTCCCAAATCGGGATTGAGCTGATTTGAGTCAACGACATCGTATCCGTGAGAGCTGCCTTTTCTGGCTTTAAATATTGGTGAAGCGTAAAGGTCGGTAATTCCTAAATCTTCCAGATAGCTAAGGATTTGTTTGGCGGCTTCAAAGTTAAAACCTCCATGAAATTGAATCCGATAAGTTGTTGTGGGAATTCTCATCATGTTAATTTTACTCCTGGTTTTTTAGGGTTTTCTCTTTTAATATATGAGGCAGAGCCTCCTCTACTGCATTCCCGGGCAGAGGCTGGGAACGAGATAGGCTCTGCCTCCCGTTTCTTGTGGGACTAGATTCCGCGACAGAGGCTGAGAACGAGATAGGTTCTGCCTCCTGTTGCTTGTTCCTAGGCTCTGCCTGGGAACGCCTGTATTTGAGGCTCTGCCTCCCGTTTTAATTACTCTAATTCATAGAGTGCAAAACTATGCGGTTTAACGGTCAATTTTTGCTCTGAATTTATCTTTTCAGGCAAGCTATAACCTGAACCCATCCATTTTTCATCAGCAGAGTCTAAAATTTTGTTCCACTTGCCTTGGGGGAGTGCAGCCGTAAAAGCTACCTCTTGCCTGTTGAAGTTTAGAATGCAGAATATCTGGCTGTCATCTTTCCAGCGACGTAGAAATAAGATTTTTTCCGCTTCAATGCTGGACACTTCTAGACTGTTTTTGTCGAGTTTTTTAAGGGCTGGTATTGTCCGCCGCAGTTGAATCAGATGTTGGTGCCATTCCCAAAGGATTTTGTGTTTGCCTTCGGTTTGTTTTTCCCAGTTTAACTTACACTTATCGAAAGTCTCAGGACTCTGGGGGTCGTGAAACTCGCCTCGGTCTTCAAAGGCTTTAAATTCTTGTTGTTTGTCTTTGCGGATAGCTTCAATTAAGTTTTCGTCCGAGTGGGAAACGAAGTAAAAAAACGGTGCTTCTTCTCCGTATTCTTCTCCCATAAAAAAGAAGGGAATGTAAGGAGAAATTAAGACTGTGCCGGCTGCGAGTTTCAATCCTTCAAAGTCAACTATTTTGGAGAGTCTGTCTCCCAAAATGCGGTTGCCGATTTGGTCGTGGGTTTGGGCAAACACCACAAATTTATGACCCGGTTCATCCTTAACAGAATTGCCGTGTTTCCGCTTTCTGTGGGGGGCGTACTGGCCGGAGTAAACAAAGCTTTCTTTGAAGGCTTTTTCTAAGTGTTCGCACTTGCCGAAATCTTGGTAGTATCGGTCGTCTTCTCCGGTGAGCAAGGCGTGCAGTGAGTGGTGGAAATCATCGCACCATTGGGCGTCTAATCCGAAGCCACCCAGTTCTTTGGGACGTATAGTGCGGACATCATTTAAGTCACTTTCGGCTATTAAGTAAAGTTGCCGTCCTATTTCTTGGGAAATATCTGCTGTGGCATCGGATAGTTCTTGTAAAAAAGGTCTGGCACCTACTTCAAATATTGCTTGAATTGCATCTAATCTCATGGCATCGATGTGATAGTCTCGAAACCAGTAGAGGGCGTTTTCAATAAAGTAGTTACGCACGCCGTCGCTGTAGGCGTCGTCGAAGTTGAGGGGGTCTCCCCAAATCGAGCCGTATTTTGATGTAAAGTAGGGGCCGAATTGACTGAGGTAGTTGCCTTCGGGGCCGAGGTGGTTGTAAACTACATCGAGAATTACTGAAATGCCGTGTTCGTGGCAGGCGTTGACGAGTGTTTTGAAGCCTTCGGGGCCGCCGTAGGAGTTTTGAACTGCGTAGGGATATACGCCGTCGTATCCCCAGTTTCGTTCGCCGGGAAATTGGGCTACTGGCATTATTTCGATGGCGTTGATTCCCAATTCTTTGAGTTGTTTTAGCTGGGGAATTATTGCTTCAAATGTTCCGGCTTGGGTGAATGTGCCGACGTGCAGTTCGTAAATAATCATTTCGGCTAGCGGCACGCCTTGCCAATTTGTGTCAGTCCAAGTAAAAATATTTTGATCTATTACTTGCGACGGAGCGTGTACGCCTTGGGGTTGATATTTTGAGGCTGGGTCTGGTCGCTCGGTTTTTCCTTCGATTTGGTAAGTGTAAAGGGTTCCTGGTTCGATGTCTGTAGCTGTGGTTTGCCAATAACCTTCTGCAGATTGTTGCATGGGTATCAGGCGTTTTTTTGGGGAAACAATTTGGACTGCGATTTGTTTGAGGGTGGGCGCCCAAACGGTAAATTCACATTGGTTATTGCCGAGATAATTTGCTCCTATCTTCACTTTGAGCTGTTCTCCTTATAAAATAGGTTGGTAGTTCGATCGCCCGACGCGCTATCAAATGCTTGCCCTTAACGTTCAGCGCCTGTTTAGACGGTAATATTACTTAATATAACAAACAACTAACTTTAGACAGAGGCATCAAAGGCTAAAATTGTATATTGGGCAAAATTAGCGGTTGGTTATGTCTAAATTAGAGCATGAATCGGCACGGGGGCGATCGCCAAATTAGCGGCCTGCAAGCGTTAATATTTCTGGTTGATATCATGTCGAAAATCTACCTAAAGGTAGGTCAAAAATCAGCGCGAGTGTGTTTTTATGGTTATGGCTTTTGGACGGGAAATCTGCTGCAATCTCGACTCGGCGGAATCTCGCGAGTGGTTGGTCACAAACGGGATCGGCGGTTACGCTAGCGGGACGATCGCAAATCTCCTCACCCGCCGCTATCACGGCTTGCTGATAGCCGCCCTCAAACCCCCGCTGGGACGCACTTTGATGCTCGCCAAGCTGGACGAGACGGCTGTGTATCACGATCGCGCCTATCCGCTTTATACAAACCGCTGGGCCGACGCGACGATGGAACCCCACGGCTACAACTACATCGAAAGCTTTCACCTCGAAGGCACGACGCCTGTTTGGAGGTTTGCTCTCGCCGACGCTATCCTGGAAAAGCGGATTTGGATGCAGCAAGGTGCTAACACAACATATATTCAATACCGCTTGCACCGCGCCTCACAGCCGATCGCCCTCGCTGTCAAAGCCCTGATCAACTATCGCGACTACCACCACACCACGAGCGTCGGCGATTGGCAGATGAGCCTACAAACCTTGGAACGCGGGGTTTGCGTGACTGCATTTCCCAAGTCTGCACCCCTGTACCTGCTGACGGATGCCGAACCAGAGGCGAATTTTCGAGTTTCTACGCCTTTATACAATTGGCATTACGGATTTGACCTAGCAGCCGAAAAGCGGCGCGGATTGGACTACTGCGAGGATCACTTGCACGCGGCGACTTTTCACATGACGATCGCACCGGGAAGTTCTCTCACATTGGTAGCCAGCACCGAGAAAAATACCGAACTCAACGGCGGTACAGCTTTAGAATGGCGCCGCACTTATGACCAACAACTGCTGCAAAACTGGTCAAAAGTGAGCGAATCTCCAGACTGGATCAATCACTTAGTGCTAGCCGCCGACCAATTTATCGTCAGCCGCCCGCTACCGGAGGAATCCCAAGGCAAAACGATCATCGCCGGATATCCCTGGTTCAGCGACTGGGGGCGCGACACGACGATCGCCCTGCCCGGTCTCACAATCTGTACCGGGCGATGGGAAATTGCGCGATCGATTTTGCGGACATTTGCGCGGTATGTCGATCGGGGGATGCTGCCGAACCGCTTCCCGGATGCGGGCGGCGCACCGGAATACAACACCGCAGACGCCACTCTGTGGTACTTTGAGGCAATTCGCGCTTATATCGATGCCACGGGGGACGACGAACTTTTGAGCGAACTCTGGCCGACCTTATGTGAGATTGTTGATTGGCACATACAGGGAACTCGGTATAATATCCGCGTCGATCCCGATGACGGTTTAATCTACGCCGGCGAGAAGGGTGTGCAACTGACTTGGATGGACGCGAAAATAGGCGATTGGGTGGTGACGCCCCGGATTGGTAAGCCGATCGAACTCAGCGCGCTTTGGTACAATGCTATACAAGCTATGGCAAGTTTTGCTCGAAAACTGGGCCAGCCTCACAATGAATACCAGCAATTAGGCGATCGAACAGCCGCCGGATTTTCTCGCTTCTGGAACGTCTCAACTGGTTACTGTTACGACGTTCTGGACGGCCCAGACGGACACGATAGCTCCCTGCGGCCAAACCAAATATTCGCCGTATCCCTGCCCCTAGACTCGATTCCTCCTCACTCCGCCAACTCCTTGTCAGCGGGGATGCGCCAGGAAACCCGCTATACACCGTTAGTGACGCCCATCCAGCAGCGCGGCGTGGTGGACGCCTGCGCTCAAGAGCTTCTGACTTCTGTCGGCCTCCGCAGCCTCTCGCCGCAGCACCCCCAGTATCGCGGTGCATACGGAGGCGACCAATTGCAGCGCGACAGGGCCTACCACCAGGGAACAGTTTGGGGCTGGCTGATTGGCCCGTTTGTCTTGGCGCACTTGCACGTATACAAAGACCCAGCACAAGCGATCGAATTCCTCGAACCGATGGCACATCATATAAGAGCCGGCGGAGTTGGCAGTCTGAGCGAAATTTTTGAAGGCGACGCCCCTCACTCGCCGCGAGGCTGCACGGCTCAAGCTTGGACTGTGGCTGAGGTGCTGCGGGCTTGGTTGGCAATTAATACTGTGGGTGTTTAAATGGGGAATGTTATCTTTGGTGGAAAAAGAGATTTATGGCATTATTATTAGCGGGCGATATTGGCGGAACTAAGACAATTTTGCGCTTAGTGGAAAGGACTGTTAACGGTGAAATGAACGCTCTTTACGAGTTTCGCTATCCGAGCGGGGAGTTTCCCGATTTAGTACCGATGGTGCAGCAGTTTTTGACGGAAGCTGCTACGAAATTGGATTTTGCGCCATTGCCAGAAAAAGCTTGTTTTGCGATCGCAGGCCCGGTGGTTAATAACACTGCAAAACTGACTAATTTGCCTTGGATGCTGGATGCGAAGCGTCTGGAACAGGAATTAGGAATATCACACGTTAGTTTAATTAATGATTTTGTCGCGGTTGGTTACGGCGTGTGGGCTTTGGACGATCGAGATTTGCACACTTTGCAAGTTGGAAAACCCCGCCAACACGATCCAATTGCTGTGATTGGTGCGGGTACAGGTTTGGGAAATTGTTTTGGAATTCCCGAGGCAAATGGCATCAGGGTTTTTTCTTCGGAAGGGGGACACGGTGACTTTGCGCCTCGTTCGGAGTTGGAGTTTCAATTGCTGAAATATTTGTTAGCAAAACACGACATTCCCAGAATATCGATCGAGCGTGTAGTTTCGGGACAGGGGATTGTTTCAATTTACCAGTTTTTGCGGGACAGAAAGTTTGCTCCTGAATCGCCGGAGATAGGGGAAGTTATCAACAAATGGGAGTCAGAAATCGGTAAAAGCGAGAAGACTGTCGATCCGGGGGCGACAATTGCACAGGCGGCCCTCAAAAAGTGCGATCGGCTTTCCGAACAAACAATGCAAATGTTTGTAGAAGCCTACGGTGCAGTGGCAGGAAATCTGGCTGTGACACTGTTACCTTACGGCGGTTTGTACGTAGCTGGCGGCATTGCTGCTAAGATTTTGCCGCTGATTCTAGAAGGGGGTTTTATGCGAGCTTTTACGCACAAAGGCCGGATGGATTCGCTGTTAGAAATGATGCCAGTTCGATTGGTTTTGAATCCCAATGTAGGGTTAATTGGTGCGGCTGTTTGTGCGGCCGGTCTTTAGGAGATTTCAAGTAGAAGTTATCTTATTGATTACTCGGCGGTTGAAAGAGACTGTTGGCGAATTCCTGACGGGGTTGTCACCCCGTCAGCTATGCGGCTTCATATTAAATTGGTATTACCCAACTGACACATGGCGATCGCTACAATCACCCAAACCCCATCACCCTAACCCGTCCTATATGTCTACCTGTTGAAAAACGGAGCAAAACGTAATGTGAATTTTTGATCGAGCTTTCGGACGATCGTATACTTGAACAAATCGAATTGGCTTGTATACTCTTTTTGAGTCAATAACAGAGCCAGCTTTCACCGATTCAATTGACAACATTTATAATCATAATATTTTAATTGCACTACCTATGAGATAGGACAAAACTTAACTACTGTTAATATTTATTAAGAATTCAAATTAAAATAAATTAGGAGTTGTGCCGGCAGTTTCAGAAACCCGGTGGGTTTCTATATTTATCGTTATTTATCATTGCCAAACCTCGGATTTTGCCCAGAACACCGATTTTTTAGTGGAGCGTCCTGCGGACATTATAATAACTCACAATTTCTTCAGAATTACTGACTATTTTTTTAGTTGCTAAAAATGTAACAAGCCGGATATTTAGCATTTTCAGTGGGAAAGTAAAGTATAGCATCTGTTGTATGTGAGGAGAATCAAGTTTATGAGTTCAAATTTGCAACGTGGCGATCGCATTAATTTCCGTAGTCTGCTAACAGCGTTGTGTTTAACCTTAACTCTCGTCAGTTTCGTAGGATTAGATCCGGCGGCGGCTCAAGAACAGCGGATCAGAACGTTGAGTGTTACTGGGCGGGGTGTGGAAGCGATTCCTACAACTCAAACGCAAGTGCGGCTGGGGGTTGAGGTGCAGGGGAAAACGGCGGCCCAGGTGCAGCAGGAAGCGGCAAGACGATCGTCCGCTGTGGTAGAGTTGCTGCGATCGCGCCAAGTCGAAAAACTCGAAACTGCCGGCATCACCCTCAGCCCGACTTACAGCTACGAAAACAATCAGCAACGCTTAACTGGCTATACGGCGACAAATACCGTCAGTTTTCGGATTAATACTGCATCTGCCGGCACTTTGCTCGACGATGCGGTGAATGCCGGAGCCACACGCATCGATGGTGTGAGTTTTGCCGCCGCCGAAAGTGCGATCGAACAAGCTCAAAAACAAGCAATCAAAAAAGCAACTCAAGATGCTCAAGCGCAAGCGGATGCAGTCTTTAGCGCGCTCAACCTGAAGCGGGGAGAGATTCTGGGCATTCAAGTCAACGGCGCTAGCGCGCCGCCTCCCATGTATCGGCAATTGGCTGGTGCTCGCGCTGCTGCTGCTGATGCTACAACGCCTGTGGTGGGAGGGGAACAGCAGGTAGAAGCTTCTGTGACTTTGCAAATTGGATATTAAATAGTTAGGGGTTGAACTGGCCACCTCAGCTTGACCCTAACTATTTCTCGATTTATCAAGCAGCTTTTTCTACAAAAAACTTTAGCAGTTTTAACCACTTCTGCCAGTAGTCTAGAAATTGTTCGCGTCCAACACAAATATTTCCCCCTCTTCGCCCGGAAGATCCACAACAATCAAAGCCTTAACAATTTTAGCGCCAAACAAAGTTTCCCTCTAAGTAATTCGGTGGAAAAATTCATAATTATCTAAGGAAACATTAAGTGGCGCGCTCTGAGTTACAGTTACGACAAATGGCTACAACCTATTATTAACTATGAACGGAATCTCTCCTTGTTCAGTGGGAGAGTTCCTCAATAAATAGACTCTCTGTTAAACCCTAGGCGATCGCATTCCTCATACACATAAAAGAGTGGACTCTTTTCTCAGATCCACTCTCTGTTAAAGTCTCTTAGCGCTAGCTTTAACAAGCTGGAGTTAAGCCCTTACTTTACCTACTCCTTATTGATTCTCTTGTCATGAATGACCACTTTGTCCTTGAGTTCAGGACTGCCGGAGAAGTGAATATCGCTATCCTGATTTTCTTCTGCGGTGGATTCGGCTAGATATTGGGCAGATGACTTAACATCGTGCGCTGCACGTTTAGCAGATTCGGCTGCATTTGGGGCAGATGATTTAAAATCATGCGCTGCACCTTGAGGAGATGGGGTTGCATTTTGGGCAGATGACTTAACATCCTGCGCTGCACCTTTAGCAGATTCGGCTGCATTTTGGGCAGATGACTTAACATCCTGCTTAACATCCTGCGCTGCACTTTTAGCAGATTCGGCTGCGCTTTGAGCAGATGACTTCATTGATTCCGCTGCACTCTTGCCAGATGACTTAAGCGATTCGGCTGCACTTTTTATAGATGGCTCCACTGCCTTCGCTGTATCTTTTACAGTGGATCTAAGATCCTTAGTGGCACCCTCAATTTCCTGAGCTACAGCTTTGGCAGAAGGCTTAACTTCGTCGGCCGTACTCTTAATAGAGTCCGCTGCACTTTGTATAGAAGGCTTGACACCTTCGACTGTCTGCTTGACTGAATCTTTTACTTCTCTAATTGTAGGTTTGACTTCCTCGGATGCGCTCTTGACTGCATCTACTACAGAAGGCTTGGCTTCCTTAACTGTCTCATTGACAGATTCGGCTATACCTTTAATCGAAGGCTTGGTTTCCTCAACAGTCTCCTTGACTGCTTCTGCTGTAGCTTTGATAGAGGGTTTAACTTCCTCAGCAGTTTCCTTTACTACTGTCCCTAGGTCTTCTACAGTGTGTGTAATACCGTCTGCTACAGCGTGTGCTGCATCCCCTAAATTATCTACAGCACGGTTAACAGTATCAGCAGTACCTTTACCAATCATAGCGCCAGCAACTGAGCCTGCTACAGCACCAATAATTCCTCCAGAGCGAGCACCGAGTACACCACCGACTGCTGCTCCAGCTATCCTCGCACCAAGGCCTGAGCCTGATGATTGCTCTTCCTTTGATTCTGCATTTTCGTTAGTCTGAGCCTGAAGCTGCGCGTTTTCGCTATTGTCAACATTCTTTTCCCGGAAGTTAGGATTGGCTTCAGGTTGGTTAAAAGGCTGCTTATTATCAGTCATAGATATCCTTGGGTATTACTGCTACATTTACTAGGCTAACTATATACTTCTCAGAAAATCTCCTGCCTAAGAACTAGATTTGGACTGTTACTTAAGAAGTAGATTCTTAAAGGTACTAACCACTAAGGTGCTAGCGGCTCGCTGTTCATTCGGCCTGGAAGTAGCTGGAGGCGGGCGATCGCACATCTGGCAAAGTCTTAGCTTAGCGATGCAAAAATAACTCATGTATACAGACTTATTTACAGATTAAATGATTAATAAGTATTATAAAAAGATGTCGAGAGCCAGCTTATAAATTAACATTATTTTTAAATAATATATATCTTTAAAAAAATTAGCTATTAAATTATTGAATTAAGTGATTGGTTTTGTAGAGGTTGCAGATTTACGGTCGGAAAGGCTAAATATGCAAGTCAGAGAAACCAGTATCCACAAAGATTCGGGATTTTCAACTGATTTTTTTTCATACCCTGATTAAGTAATGCCAGATTTTGGAGTGATCTAACTCACGAGGAGAGCTCTTTGAACAGCAACTTGACCGCTTTAGCCACAGAATCCCGATCGCACTTACGTGTAATTGGGCTAAGTGCGATCGCCTCCAACAACCCCCAAAACTTCAATTACTACCGGATCGTCGATCGAAGTGACAGAGATCGACTAAAGTAAACAGAAATTATTATGGGCGGTAATTAGAGTGATTGAGACTTTAGCAACAGGAATCGCAGCAGCCGGTTCGCTGCTAGCATTGGGCGGATTGGGCCTAGAGTTGAACTATCGCCGGACTGGGAGTGCAAATAAACTAGAACTAACAGCCGGAGAATGGCACTTAGCCATCTCCGAACCGAACCGCTATCTTTTAGTCGGGGAAATGGAGTTCCGCAACCTGACACAGCGGTTTGAGATTATGTTGCCGGAAGTCCGGGCACAGGTGAAACTGTTGTCAGACGGAAGTTTGGATGGCGTTACTTCTCAGACAAAGGTGATTCCTTGCCACAAAGAGGCAGCAGCCAGAGCAGACGATTACTGGTTCGGCTATATTGTTAAAGCCCAAAAAAACACAAAAATTAAAGTTTCTGTAGACATTCAAGGGCAAGATTTAACCAAATTGCAGTCAGCTTGGGTGCAAGTACATTTCGTCACCTACGGCCCGGGCGGGCGCATCCCCAAAGTCCGTAACGTAGTAGTCCCGCTGCAATTTCCCAACTCGGACACCGTACCCATTGCCAGAAATGTCGGAGTTGCAGAAGTCTTGCCGATTCGCACTCACATACTGGCGGAATTGGACAATCCCGTCGAAATTGTCAAGCGGTACGTGCTGCCGCGGGCCCAGAAAGGCGATATTGTCGCCTTGGCAGAAACTCCCCTAGCTTTGATGCAGGGACGCTATCGCCATCCCAGCGAAGTCAAACCAGGATGGGCGGCAAAGCGAGTGTGTTTGTTTTTCTTGCCCACGTCGAGTTTAGCCACGGCTTGCGGAATGCAGACGTTGGTTGATGTAGTCGGCCCTTGGCGCGTAGTAGCGGCATTTGCGATCGGCGCTGTGGCCAAAATATTTGGCAAACCGGGAGTCTTTTACCAACTTGCAGGGGAACAAGCCAGGCTGATCGACGACGTTACCGGGACTTTGCCTCCCTTCGACCAATTTATTGTCCTAGGCCCGGACAATCCCCAGCAAGTTGTAGAAGAAATTCAACGAGAAACCGGACTTGCGGCGGCGATCGTAGACGCTAATGACTTGAAAGCAGTTAAGATATTAGCAGCGACCTCCGATTTATCGGTAACATTCTTAGAGCAAGCCTTGCGAAGCAACCCCGCCGGGAATGGTGACGAGCGAACACCGGTCGTTGTAATTCGACCTCTGCCACAAAAATCTTGAGTTGAAAACAGAAAATTAAAAATTCAAAAAGATGATTTGAAATTTTTAATTTTCGATCGAGCAAGAAAGGGAGAAGAATCAAAAGTTATAAGTTTTGAACTCAAAATTTACCCATTCAAAACTCAAAACTTCCCTAACTCTTCCCCTTTCTGAATTTTTATTTTTAAATTTCCATTCTCCACTTTTATGCTATGACTTCATTTCCCTCCCAAAACCAAAACCAGGTTGTGATTCGCCCGTTTCAGTATCGCGACATCGAGGTGATGGAACAACTGTGCGCGGAAACAGCCGAAGAGCCAGAAAACCGCAAGGGCGCAAGCTGCGATGTGGTACTAGGTAGAAAGTTGCAGCAGATTCGTCGCTGGTACGGACTACTAAAGATTTTTAGCTTGTTTCCCAACCCTTGTCAGTCCCTGTTCCGTGCCCACGTTGCCGAAGAAGAGGGGAGCGTTAAGGGCATAATTCAGATTTCTCCTTTCAACCGCACCCGCAGCACTTGGCGGATCGATCGCATAGGAGTAGACCCGGAAGCCCGCAGCAAAGGAATTGGTTCCATGCTGCTGCGGTACTGCTTTGAGGCAGTCTGGGAGGCGCGGACGTGGCTGTTGGAAGTGAATGTCGGCGACAAAACTTCCTTGGCTTTGTATCGGCAAAACGGGTTTCAGCCTTTGGCGCAGATGACATACTGGACGATCGCCCCAGAACGCCTGCAAGAAATGGCAAGCTCGACGCCAGATTTGCCCAACCTGCTGCCCGTCAGTAACGCAGACGCTCAGTTGCTCTACCAACTGGATACCGCGTCTATGCCGCCGCTGGTGCGCCAAGTATTCGATCGCCACCTTCAAGATTTCAAAACCAGTTTTTTGGGCGCTTTAGTCGAAGGTGTCAGACAGTGGCTGGGCAAAACCGAGGTAGTCAGCGGCTACGTGTTTGAACCGCAGCGCAAAGCCGCGATCGGCTATTTTCAGGTGCAGCTATCCCGCAATGGTCAACAACCGCACGTCGCCCAGTTGACTGTACACCCCGCCTACACTTGGCTTTACCCAGAACTGCTGTCCCAGATGGCGCGCCTTGTTCAAGATTTCCCGGTTCAAAGCCTGCAACTGGCTTCCGCTGACTATCAGCCGGAACGGGAAGCTTATTTAGAGCAATTTGGAGCAGTGCGCGTGGAACACAGCTTGCTGATGTCTCGATCGGTGTGGCACAAATTGCGCGAGTCCAAGTTGGTCTCTCTCGAAGGACTCCAGCTATCAGAAATGTTGCAAAGCTTCCAGCCAACTCGCAAACCCGTACCCGGCCGGATGTCCTGGCTCGGCCCGATGCCTGGGGAAGCCACAGCAGGGCCCGCGTCCTCGGAGATAAAACCACTGTTGGCTGACTCAGGAAACAGCCAAGCTAATCAAGTTAACCCTTTGGGTGGCCAAAATTCCGAATCAGCAGCAACTGATGGCAGCAGCATTTTGCCCCTAAATTTGTCGGATTTGCCTCTAGACGGCGGCTGGCCGGGAGAACTCAATTCTTAATAAGTGAAAGAGAAGGTAAAAGGTAGAAGGCAGAAAAAAATAGAATTAATCATCCAATAAATTACTTTTTTTTCTGTCATCTTCCCAAAAATTCCCTTCTGCTTTTGATTGATATCAACTTAAAATTACCTATCTTCTTATTACTTTATTCTCTTATTCCTTTGCGTCCTTAGCGTCTTCGCGGTTAGTTAAATAAGATTATTTACGCGAAAAAACACTAAATCTAAAATCTAAAATCTAAAATCTAAAATTGCTTGATTGATCATGTCCAAAGATAAATTATGGATTTCAGCTCTGGGATTAGATATCGGCCTCAAACGAGTCGGCATCGCTGGGTGTGACGGCACAGGTTTAATAGCTACGGGCATTACAACACTGGTACGATCGTCCTTTGATCGAGACGTAGCTTATCTCCGAGCGCTCGTGCGAGAGCGGAGAGTGCAAATTTTGGTGGCAGGCTTGCCCTACTCCCTGAGCGGAGAATTGGGTGCTCAAGCCCGACAGGTGCAGAAATATGCCAATCGCATCGCCACAGCCCTAGAGATCCCCCTAGAGTACGTGGACGAGCGTCTGACTTCGGTTGAGGCAGAGGAATTGATGAAAGCTTCAGGGATTTCGCCGTCGCAAAATAATAAGGGTTCGATCGATCGCAAAGCAGCGGCCCTGATTTTGCAGCAGTGGCTAGACGAGCGGAGGCAAAATATCTCCGCCCTTCCCAATCCTTGATAGCTTTTAACAGAGGCGTGATATCCTGGTTGTGCAAGTTTGCTACGCACACCTGTAACCCTTGACAAACTGGAGAAAATTCTGCTGTACCCTCGGTAGTAAAGAAGCACAAAATCGTGATTTGTCCTCAGTGTCGGTTGCTGACTCGACTGAGATTTAAACGCTGCACTCCTCGCCTGTGGAAAAGGCAGCGAGTCTCGCGGTTTAAGCTTGTGGACTGGCGATCGCCCACTTAGCCAGAATATCGCCACGAAAATTCCCCATTGTCAAGCAAACGTTACTGAATTATTGACGGAAAACTAAGATACACGCGATGTCCTCATCCCCATACCGCAAAAAAGAGAATGGCAATTCCAACGAAGAGTCCGTCACCCTGACGGATGAAGTTGGGCGATCGCTGACTTGCAACATAGAATATTCTATGAACCTAGAAGGTCAAGAATACGCTTTGCTGCTTCCAATTGACTCGCCAGTAGAAATTTTTACATGGCACGGAGACGATAACGACGAAGCAGCAATTCCTGTAGAAGACGAAACCGAAATCGACAAAATTTTTGATACCGCTAAAGTTGTTCTGCAAGAGCAGAACTTGACACTCCGACGCACGGCGGTGACGCTGACTGTCGTTGGCGAATTGCCGGAATTTCCCGAAGAGGATATGGCATCTGATGTCGATCCAGATGAGGAGTCGGAGTTCGAGGAGCTGATGTGGCTGACCAGTTTCTACCACGAAGAACAGGAATATGCGATTTATACGCCTCTAGACCCGTTCTTTATCTTGGCTAGAATGGATGACGACGGTAAGCCAGAATTGCTCTCAGAAGAAGAGTTCCAAAGGCTGGAACCGATGTTACCTATGCTGGAAGACCAGTTCTTTGACGAGCTTGATTAGATATTAATTGCAGGCACAAGCCCTGATGGCAAAAAGCAGAATTTTTTACTATTTTATAAAAAAGTAAACTGCTCGCCCGATCGAACTTTTTCGAGATGGCAGCTTCTGCCTTCGCGATCGGGCTTTTGAATTGGGCCGCGTGAATTGGGTCTTTTAAAGGGCTTGTATTCGTAACTTTTCGGTCATCAATCGCAGGTCATCAGTCATTAGTCGCTAGTTAACCGCCGCTTATCCAGGACAACGGACTATGAATAAAGAACAAATGACAAAAGGCAGCACGCGCGAGAGCCGAAAAGGTACTCCGCAAGTCTCTAAATGGTTGTTTTATCTGGCATTGCTGCCGGCAATCTGGGGAGTTTGCGCTTGGCAAGGCTGGGCTTGGTGGAGCTGGGCTTCGGCGCCGCCTAAAATCACATCCTCATCGGGGAATCCGGCAGAAGATGCTGCTGTTTCGATCCAAATCCCGGAGGGTACTCCCAGTCAAAAAATCGGCCGGGATTTAGAGGCCGCGGGGTTGATTCGATCGAGCTCGGCATGGAATATGTGGGCCCGCTGGATGACTCTGCAAAACCGGGAGGGAGGTTTTCAAGCAGGAACTTACCAACTGTCGCCGACTCAGCCTCTGAGTGCAGTTGCTGACAAAATTTGGAAGGGCGAAGTCGTACAGCAGAGTTTCACGATTCCAGAAGGGTGGTCGCTGCAACAAATGAGCACTTATTTTGAAGCGCAAGGTTTTTTCCCAGCTAAGGAGTTTATGGTGGCTGCGAGTCAAATTCCTTACGCTCAATACCCTTGGCTGCCGAGCGGATTGCCTCATTTGGAAGGTTTTTTGTACCCGGATACTTATCAGCTAGACGGCGATAGAATTACTCCTCAAGCTGCGATCACACAAATGCTCACCCGTTTCGAGCAGACAGCTTTGCCGGTATATCAAAAAAATCAGAATAATACGAAGCTCTCTCTCAAAGAATGGGTGACTTTGGCGAGTATTGTAGAAAAAGAAGCTGTGGTTGCTTCCGAGCGGAACCGCATTTCTGGAGTGTTCAACAACCGTCTGAAAAAGGGTATGACGTTGGGTTCTGACCCGACAGTTGAATATGCTCTTGGCATCAGGCAAACTAAGGAAAAGCCTCTGACTTTTAAGCAAGTAGAAACGCCTTCTCCTTACAATACTTATATAAATCCAGGACTACCCCCAACTCCGATCGCATCTCCGGGAATCGCAAGTCTGGAAGCGACTCTGACTCCCGAAAATACAGAATACCTGTATTTTATGGCTCGATACGACGGCACTCACATTTTTAGCCGCACGCAGGCGGAACACGATGCTGCGATTGCTAAAGTTGACGAGCAGTTGCGATCGAATCCATAGATTGGCAATGACTAATAAAAAAGTAAAAAGTCAAAAGTAACAAAGGAAAAGCCATAATTATTCACTTTTGGTTTTTTACTTTTTCAATCTTTAACTCCCAATTTCTTATTTCTCAATCTAAAATCTAAAATCTAAAATCTAAAATCATTATGACTTGGGGTAAATTACTACAGCCTGACTTAGTTCTAGGCGATTCAGTCATGAAATTAACGGCTGATATTCTGCAGGAATATCAGATTAAAGGATTAGTGTTGGATGTGGACGAAACTCTTGTTCCCATTACGGCAATGAATGCTTCTCCTGAGCTCAGCTTGTGGGTACAAGAAATTAGACCCGTGGTATCGCTATGGTTGGCAAGCAATAATTTAAGTCAAAATCGGATCGGTCGAATTGCTGATTCTTTGAATCTACCTTACATCACGGGTGCTGCTAAACCGTCGCGCCGCAAGTTGCGAACAGCAGTGACTGCAATGAATTTGCCGGTGGAACAGGTGGCGATGGTGGGCGATCGACTTTTTACTGATGTTTTAGCAGGCAATCGTTTGGGTATGTTCACTATTTTAGTGGAACCAATGGTTGATGCTGGGTATGCACTTCGCAAGTATCCGGTGCGCTCTTTTGAAGTTTGGGTTTCTCAAGCTTTGGGGGCTTCTCTGAAAATTAAAGATTAAAAATGGGCATCGGGAATTGGGCATGGGGCATTGGGCATTGGGAATTGGTAATTAGGAATTGGGAATTGGTAACTAATGGCAACAGTCAACAGTCAACAGTCAACAGACAACAGTCAACAGTCAACAGTCAACAGTCAACAGTCAACAGTCAACAGACAACAGACTAAAACTATTGTTGTTAAAATTGGAACTTCAACTCTGACTCGATCGACTACAGGAAACTTAGCTCTTTCAACTATTGCGGCATTGGTCGAAATTTTAGCTGATTTGCGGCAGCAAGGCCATCGAGTAGTTTTGGTTTCTTCGGGTGCGGTTGGAGTTGGCTGCGCGCGCTTGGGTTTGACGGAACGCCCGCGAAACATGGCTATGAAACAGGCTGTGGCGGCTGTGGGCCAAGGGCGGCTGATGCGTGTGTACGATGACTTGTTTACTACTCTACAACAGCCGATCGCTCAAGTATTGCTCACCAGGGGCGATTTAGTGCAGCGTAACGGTTATGTTAACGCTTGCAATACTTTTGGGCAACTGCTGAGATTGGGCGTGATTCCGATCGTCAATGAAAATGATACCGTAGCCGTAGACGAGCTTAAATTTGGCGATAACGACACGCTTTCGGCGCTGGTGGCGAGTTTGGTAGAAGCAGATTGGTTGTTTGTGCTCACAGATGTCGATCGGCTGTATTCGGCTGATCCGCGCAGCAATCCCGACGCGCAGCCGATCGCCCTAGTCCAAAGTATGGCACAGCTCACAGAATTTCAGGTGCAAACAGGAGATTCCCGCAGCGGTTGGGGAACCGGCGGAATGGTGACAAAAATTGAAGCAGCCAGAATAGCAACTGCATCGGGAGTACGGACTGTCATAACTGACGGCTGCTTTCCTGGTAATATCGAGAAAATACTTAACGGAGAGTCGATCGGCACTCAATTCGAGCCTCAACCGCGCCCTGTAAACGCTCGCAAACACTGGATAGCTAACGTGCTAATTCCGGCAGGAAAACTATACTTAGATGCGGGTGCTGTCAAGGCAATTTCCCACGGGGGAAAATCGCTTTTAGCGGCGGGTATTGCTCAAGTAGAAGGAGAATTTCAAGCTGATGATTCCGTGCAGTTGTGCGACGCAGCCGGTAAGCAAATTGCTAGAGGACTTGTGAATTATAGCAGTTTAGAATTGAGACAAATCCAGGGCTGCAAGTCAGAGAAAATTGCTGAGATTTTAGGCTATGCAGGCGTAGAAACGGCGGTACACCGAGATAATTTAGTGATTGTTTAAACTAACAAATATCGAGACAGTCGATCGGGCAATGAGCGAAGGTAGAAATTGAGGATATTTGCAGCACAGTCTTGCAAGAATGTGTTTGGCTGTGTCGGAACAGCTCATTCATCGCTTCTGTAAACAGTTCAAAGATATTTTGTGCTAATTCTAAAGCTGCTTGGCGTTCCGCATTAGTAAGTTTTATCTCTGCTAAAACTTCCAACATCTCTGGCGTGTTTAAAAGGTGATAATTTTCTAAACCCCCATAACCTCCTCCAAAATCAAGAGATTCTTTTTGGTTAATTTGCTGTAATTCCATTACCACTGCTAGAGCGTCGGTACAGTATTAGAAGTTGACAAAAAAAGAGATATATGAATCTACCCCGTCAAGGAATTCAACTCT
>NZ_JAUBRA010000071.1:0-35314 GCF_036701555.1 Microcoleus sp. Pol10D4 | reverse complement strand
TAAGACTCAGATGTGCATATTTAAATAATGAGATTAAAATGGGTAGGTATGCTTAGTTAAAAAGCGGGATGCTCCCCGTCTCCATCCCCACTTACGATCGTATCAATGATAAATTGTTTGAGATCGGGTCTTTTATCTCGCTTAGTAGCCGTGAACGATTTTTATGGTTTTCATGGAAGATTCTGTATCCTCAGATTCTGCCTCAACTTCCTGGCTCTTTTCCTGACAGTTTTGGTATGCTCCCTCTACTGATATTGAACTGCTGTCTAGATGAACGCTTTTCATTTCTACTTGAAATTTTATCACTGCTTTCAGGGCAATTGCTGTGAATAACTTTGTCGTTCCAGCTTGATAATATTTGTCTAGTGCTCTCCCGATTCTGTCATCATTTAATTGTTCGGCTGTTATTCCTTTTCCGATTAGATGTTCTGTTGCTTTTCCCACGAAAAATGTATCAAATAGGTAGATTGGGGCGCTCAAAAATCCCAATCCGTTCAAAATCATTGCTTTCATTACTTGTCCTGGGCTGACAGTTTCTTTAACTCTTATTCCCACTTTTTTGTTGACTTCTTCTACCAATTCCATTTCATCTATGATCCCCGCTACTATTCCCAAATGGTCTAAATTTACGATATTTATAGCTTCAGAGGGCTTTTTCATAGTTTTGAAGGTTGCTATACTGGCACAAATTATTATACCTTAAAAAAACCTCAAATGATTGCTATGCAATCATTTGAGGTTTTGGCAATTATGAATTCCTTTGAAATTAAATCTGCTTGAATATCTGCGGAATGTGGGTTATAAGCAGCGGATGGGTATTGAAGAAATGTTCCGAGACTGTAAAACAGGAGGCTACGATCTTGAAGGAACCAGCTTAAAAGAAGACCGACTTATTAACATGATTTTGCTCATGACACTTGCGTACACTTGGGCAATATTTCAAGGCACTGAACTAAAAAAAAAGCAGGTACAAAAACATGTATCTCGTCGCAAATAACCTAAAAAAACATATCGAAGACGGAGTACATTTGGTGTTGGTTTAGATGGAGAAAAGTGGGTCAATTATCTCGAACAATATTCTGAGGAGGTAGAACAGTTAAGGAAGTTAACTCCCAATAAATGCCGCTTTTATCAACAAGGTATGCGGGCCGCAACCCTTATACAGTCTATCTCGTAGACCTCTTTGTCACCCCCCCAGCGCACAAATATGATTTTCTGTCAACTTAATTTAGATGCGTTTACCCTGCTTTTTGACCTGCTTAGTCTAAACTCCAATCGACTAGACATGATATTATATTAATTCCGGTTTGCACTCCTCATGACTGTTAATTGTTGATGCGGGGTCGAAAAACTGAATGAGGGTTGAGTGTTGAATGTTAACTCGATTTTAGGCCCGACGCTGAAGCGCGGATTTGATATACCAGATTTCAGATTAATTCAAGTGTCGATCGATCGTTACAATCGAAACCGGATTCAGCGCGTCAAAACGAGTTAAATTGCCCGCATTTACTGAACGCGATAACTGCACTTGCACGATTCGGTAACTCCAGTGCGGTTCCCGGCGCACCCGATCGCCAATCCAGCTCAAAACAGTAGCAATATCCTCAAAAGCATCCAAAGCCAGCACGATCGAGCCTCCAGGGAGCAGCCGCAGCGCGCAAACGCCCAAAATTTTAGTCAACCCTCCGCCACTACCGCCAATAAAGATCCGGTGCGGAGGACGCAAGCGGTGCAAGATTTCCGGGGCAGTTCCGTGAATCGAAAACACATTTTGCAGCCCAAAACGGCTATAGTTGAACTCGATCGCAGAATTACCAGAAACCGTTTGTTCGATCGCGTACACCTCAGACTGCGGGAATAAACGAGCAATCTCGATCGACACAGAACCGTTACCAGCACCCACATCCCAGACAACTTGTCCCGGTTGCAAAGCCAATTGTGCCAGCACCAACACCCGCACTTCCCGTTCAACCGTCAAACCAGGCTTGTCGCCACAACCGATAAAAGCTGCATCCGGTATTCCCAACAAAGGCAAATTTTCCAAATCCAAAGGTTCTGCCCTAGGCGGGGGTTCCCGCAGCATCACAACCACGCTCAGCGGTGCAAAAGACTCTCCCAGCAAAGCTGACAGAGAACGCAAGCCCACGCGCTCGTCAGCAGAACCCAAATTTTCGCAAACCCAAAACTCGTAGCGTGTAGGCAAATCTAGAGCTTTCACCAAATTTGCCAGGGCAGCCGGAGTATGAGTTTCGTCCGCGAGCACCGCAATTTTCTCGACACCGAGTTTGAGTTTTGCCGTCAGTTCCTCAAAATAACGTCCTTGAGAGCCAACAAAATGAGCATCTTGCCAAGGGATTTGTAAGCGGTTAAAAGCCAACTGCACAGAACTGACATGGGGGTGAAAAGTCAATTTTTCTGCCGGCAATTGGGCAATTAACAACTTTCCCCAGCCGTAGAACAGCGGGTCGCCGGCCACTAAAATTACGATCGGTTGATCGCGGGGTTCCAGCGTCCCTGCAGAGGGTTCTAATTCGGGTTCAGTCGCCCACCAGCGCCTAATTTCCAGAATTGCTTCGGTCAAATCTTCCAACGCCCAGCGCTCTCCGTCGTGCTGGGGAAAATAGCTCAAATGGCGCTCGCTGCCTATTAGCAGAGCGGCCATTGCTACAACCTGCCGCGCCGATTCGCTCAGCCCAGCAGCTCCATCTAAACCTATACCAACAACGTTTACTGTCACTTTTTAAGCAAAAAGTAAAAAACCAGAATTACTGATTTTTCCTGGTTTTTCATAAATTTTTTCCTTGACTTTACTGTCAAACAAAAATAATTAAAGCATTTAATAGGCAATATCCTGACTATTGTCCAAGGGGAGAGAGGGAGAGGGGGCGAGAGAGTGGGAGATGGGGCGAGAGAGTGGGAGATGGGAAGAGTGGGAGATGGGAAAAAATCTTCCTTCTTCCTTCTTCCCTCTTCCTTCTTCCTTCTTCCCTCTTCCTTCTTCCTTCTTCCCTCTTCCTTCTTCCTTCGTTAAAACTCAAAAACAGGCCAGTCTGGTTGCCGGAGGTAGGTGGTCATGTCGTCAAACTTCCGCAGTTCCACTCGGTTTACGGACTGTTCTTGCGGCGTGTCCAGCCATTGCTCGTTTAACTCTGACAGCAAAGTGCACAAGCGATCGCGGTCAAGGTTCGGCCCGGTGTCCCCAAAATAAGCCAGAGTAATGTGTGCCGTAAAATGATATTGCTGTTCAATTCCCAAAGCCATTAAATCGGGATTTTGATAGATCGATCGGCGAAACTCTAGAATTTGCTTGTAAGAGTTTTCGTCCGTCGGTGCCAAACAAACACCCACAGCTCTAGTCATCACCATCAACCCCAGCACTATCCAGCGAATGGGAGGGCCGCCCGCCAAGGGTTTGCAGGCGGCAAAACGATCGGCCATGCGCGAGCGCAGTTGCTCCTCAAATTCGGGATTTTTATCAGAGGCATCTCGAAAAGCGCTGCTCCAAATCAAATCGGCTACGGTTAAATGGAAGCTATCAGGAGGCAGTGCCACGAGCGCACCCTCCCCTATTTCCTGCAATAGCCGTTGTTGGCTCGAGTGCAAATTACTATAAAATGCAGCATTTTCTGCATCTTCCCCGGCAGGAGGCGTAATCACCGAATAACCTGGAAAAGGTACAGGATATCTCCTGCCTGCTTCGTCGGGCTTAAATTTTGGAGATTCCTGAATGTGTTCCACCTGGGACTTGTAAGAGTCCAGCAGCGTCATTCGCGCCACCCGATTTACGTAAGCTTGATAAGTATCATCCAATCTTGATTTCCTCGCGGTGACAAACTCCCACACCAAATTTTATATTATGGCGCGGGCTTCCAACAGCCCAATTCAGGATATGTTGGACAAGCCTCGCGTGCAAATGTGATTTTTTTGGCTAGTGAGCGTTTTTCATGCAAATTTACCTGTTTTGGGGGGAAGACGACTTTGCGATGGCGCAAGCTGTAACAAGTTTGCGTCAAACAGTCCTCGACCCCAACTGGGCGAGTTTTAACTATGACAAAATTATTGCCGATCGAGCCGACGCTGTGGTCGAAGGGCTCGATCGAGCCTTAACGCCGCCCTTCGGTACCGGCAGCCGTTTTGTCTGGCTGGCAAATACGACTGTAACGCAGCAGTGCTCTCCTGAACTGTTAGCACAATTTGAACGGACGCTGCCGGTGATTCCCGACACCACCGTGTTGCTGCTGACATCCGTCAAAAAACCCGACAGCCGGCTCAAATCTACCAAGTTACTGAAAGAGTCCGCCGAATTTCGAGAATTTTCACCGATTCCGCCTTGGAATGACAAAGAATTAGCCCAGCGGGTGCGTCAAGTCGCAGGCGAAATGAACGTAAAATTGACCGCCACGGCGATCGAACTTTTGGCCGAATCCATCGGCAGCGATACCCGCGGGCTATACAGCGAACTCGAAAAATTGCGACTGTTTGCCGGCAACCGCAGCCAACCTCTGAACCCGGAAGAAGTTGCCGCACTGGTGCACTGTCACGCCCAGAATACCTTCCAGCTAGCCGATGCGATTCGCGAGGGCAATACCTCCGCCGCTTTGGATTTATTGGCCGGCTTAACTGGCCGCAGCGAGCCTGGTTTGAGGATTGTGGCTGGCTTGACTGGTAAGTTTCGGATTTGGCTATGGGTAAAGGCAATGATCCAAGCGGGCGATCGCGATGATAAAATTGCTCAAGCTCTAGATCTGGGCAATCCGAAACGAGTATACTATTTTCGTCAAGAAGTCAAGAATGCCAGCTTAGAAAAACTGCAAAAAAGTTTGCCTTTGCTGCTAGACTTAGAAGCTTCTTTAAAGCGGGGGCGAGAAGAAATCTCAACCCTGCAAACCAAAGTTATAGAACTTTCTAGCTTGTTTCGCTGATGCGCGACAGGCCACAGGAGCGGCCCCTTACTGTAAATTTTTACAACAAATTTCGATAGCGGCTATGTGCTTGATGCCGGATCGCCGGCCAAAAGGTCAATAGATACTAGAAATATTCTCAGAATGCCAAAGTAGAAGTTAATGTGGTAAATAAATATTGTCCGCCGAATGCCGATCGGTTAATATTATTTGCCGGCTCTCCACCCCCCCCAAAAAAAGAGCGCTACCCATGACACAACAGAACCCGCGGGAACTGCTCAAGCAAGGCGATCCAAAAGCGATCGCATCTAGCATCAACCGTACACTCAAACCCAAAGGCATCAACGCCGATGTGACGCGCGACAACGGCTGCCTCCACATAATTCTGGAGGCAGACAAAGTACCGGATCAAATGGTATTGGTCGATTTCATTCGCACCGGCATGACGAAGCTGGGACTTGAATCAATTCACACTGTAAAGGTTTACGGGCGTCGAACAGGTGAGGGATCGCCTACGTGGGAAGATGAAATTGATCTAATGCCTGCAGATTCAATGCCTTACCCCTTGGATAGTGGAATGCCTGACGACTCTGTAGGTTTAGATGATGTCGAGCCAGAAGAGGAAGACTATTATCAAGAAGGAGAATTCGATCGAGATGACGACGAGGAAGACGAAGACGAAGACGAAGATCAAGCCCCGCCTCCGAAAAAACAATTTCCCAAATGGGTAATACCTGTGGGTATCTTAGTACCTCTGGCGGCGATCGCAGGGCTTTTCTTTACTAAAACATTCCCCTTCGGCGACTCGAACCCAGAACCCATCGCCCCCGAAGCTGCTTCCCCTTCCCCGAAACCCGCATCTCCCGCGTCTAAAGCCGCTCCCACTGCTGCTGCATCTCCGGGCACCCCACAGGCAGCCTCCCCTGCACCAAAACCCGCTCCCACTGCTGCTGCGCCAGCAAGCCCAGCTCCAGCCTCTCCTGCACCAAAAGCCGCCGCGCCTAAGCCTGACTCTTGGAGAGAAGCCGTTAACACAGCTCAGAAGGCAGCAATTTCGGCCCAGAAGGCTCAGTCTCAAGATGAGTGGATCGCAGTAGCAAGCGAGTGGCAGCAAGCGGTTAAGCTCATGAGAGCCGTACCGTCAACCAGCCCGAACTATCAAAAGGCTCAACAAAAAGCGGCAGAGTATCAAGCTAATCTAATTGTTGCCAACCGCAGGGCGGCAGCAGCGCCTTAAAAGTTTTGAGTTTTGAGTTTTGAGTTGAATACTCGATGTGCTAAAAGTCAAAAGTCAAAAGCCAAAAGTAAAAAAACTTGTTTTTACTGAAAGCTTTCTTACTTTTGACTTTTTTCAATTTTATGAAAATTTCATTTAACTTTACCTATTGCTTTAAGTCCACAAGCTGTAATTCTTTTTCATTCAATCCTTTTTAAGCCCCTTCTAGTTTCATTTTGATCTCAAATCCGGTAGCATCGTCTGGCGTAAAATCCAGTCAACCTTCAACAATCACGGCACAGCCGGAATTGAGATAATTCACCTGCGTTAATCTGTGTTTATCTGCGTGTATCGGCAGTAAAAAAAAGAAAATTTATCGGTCGCAGCTAACAAGGAATTGACGCTGATTCACGCAGAGGGCGAGAATAGAGAGCTGAATGATTCCGAGGCTAACAGATTTCATATGACACCAGTATTTAAGCCGATATTTTGCTAGCTTTGGGGTAGTATACTCTAACAAGCCAGCTACTTTTCGGTTACTAAAACGTCTTGATACTTTTAATGTAGCTTTCAGGCGAGAGTCTAATGCTAGTGTAATATTTGATAGTTGACGGATATTTGATAGTTATCTTAAGTCAATACTCCGTACAGTTTTTATATAGCCCAATGGCTTATTCTCGCTTGAATTTGAACCATTGTGGATAATTAAATCAATGTCAGATCCACCCCTGACGCGGCATTTAATTCGACTTTATTTATAATCCTTGCCCCGCGTAAGCTTGTAGTCTCGTTCCAAAAACTGTCCGAAGTATTGAAATTCAAGAAAGTGGAATTATTCCGAGTAATTGTTTCCACCAACAAGACGGAATATGTCGCGACTAACGACTTAACTGAGTCAGAAACAAATGACGTACAAAAAGTGTGTGCCATTCGTTAGAAGTTTGTAGAATGTAACCGAGAAATCAAGCAATTAACAGGAATATAGTCAAGTCGCGTGTCGGAAAGCTCGGATTCAAAAAAATTATATTGCTTGCACTTTACTTGTATGGTTAAGGCTTAAAAGTTTAGCTGTTCAGACAGGTCGAACAATATATCAAATCAAACATGGGCTGTTATCAAATTATTTAAGTAAACAACTGAAATGCCCCCAGATTCCGATATTTATTGTGTCACAAATATGGCAATAAACTCAGAGAAGTTTTGATTGAAAAATCTGACAACCTTTGCCCTTTGTTGGAACTTTTGGAGAGGCTATCGAAGCATTTGTGATAGTTGCGTAAGTCCTGCCCACAAGAAAATTCACTCTTTGTGGAACGGGCCTCTTGCCAGTTCTTAACAATAATTCAAGCAGAACTGCTGCTAACTCCATTAATTACCGCCGCACCAATCAAATGAGCCAAACGCAAAGCTTCAGGAACTTTACCAGTGTCTGTCAAACGCTGAAGCACCCTCGCTATTACTTCCGGTTTTTCGCCGCAAACTTGAAAAAAGAAAGGTTCAAAAGCGTGAATTTTCCCGGCGCGGCGCAACAATTCTAAAGGGTATTCCGAGTCGGGTAAATGACGGAGGGCTTTTTCAACAGCAGCTAAATCTGGTTGGCGGCGCATGACAGCAACGCAAGGAATTTGCAGCCGCGATGCTAACTCGGGAAGGTCAATAATATTGAAGCCACCGAAAGCAATTCCGTCTAGCAAAACGAGATGCAATTGCGGCAGAAATTTGCCTCCGAGGAGTAGCCCAGAGATAGCATCCGTGGCATCTAATCCGTCTGGGAGGACTTGTCCCCACACCATTCCTTCAAATCGCGTTCCCCCGCAGACTATGCCCGCGATCGACACCAGGCTGCCGCTTGTACGAGAAAACGGAGCGTCGTCAAAGCCAATAACCTTAATTGTGCGATCGAGCCTCAGCAAATCTGCCAGTTTCAACTTGTGCAGTTCCCTAAACTAAAGTTTTTGAGATTAGCTTGTGTTTTACATAGTATCATATACGTTAAATAACTCATTACTAAAAAGGTTTTAGACAATTGGCAAAAAAATACGTAGCAGCGATCGACCAAGGAACCACCAGCACCCGATTTATCGTATTCGATCGCCAGGGACAGATATTTTGCAAGGACCAACAAGAACACCAGCAAATCTATCCCCAACCAGGATGGGTTGAACATAATCCCGATGAAATTTGGCAGCGCACCCAAAGTGTGATTAAAAATGCCCTCGAAATCGGCAATATCGACCCCAAAGATATTGCTGCCCTCGGCATTACCAACCAGCGCGAAACTACAATTGTTTGGGACAGAAAAACTGGCAAACCTTACGGTAATGCGATTGTTTGGCAAGATACCCGCACTCGCTTTCTTTGCGAGCAATTAGCTGAAGTTGAGGGCAAAGATCGATTTCGAGAACGATGCGGTTTGCCGCTGGCTACTTATTTCAGCGGGCCGAAAATTAAGTGGATGCTGGACAATATTGCAGGATTGCGGGAAGCTGCAAATCAAGGGGATGCGATTTTTGGCAATGTCGATACTTTTCTGATTTGGCATCTGACTGGCGGCACGCACATTACCGATGTTACCAACGCCAGCCGCACGATGCTGATGGATTTGCAAACCCTTGATTGGGATGCGGAAACTTTGGAAATAATGGCAATTCCCCGCCAGATGCTGCCAGAAATTCGCCCTTCGAGTCAAGTTTTTGGAACTGCAAAAGGATTGCTTGCAGGTATTCCGATTGCTGCTGCTTTGGGAGATCAGCAAGCCGCCCTCGTCGGGCAAACTTGTTTCAGTCTGGGGGAGGCGAAAAATACTTACGGTACGGGCTGTTTTATGCTGCTGAATACCGGTGAGACGATCGTCCCTTCAAAGCAAGGATTACTAACAACAGTCGCCTACAAGATGGGGGAATCGCCCGCTGTGTATGCTTTGGAAGGCAGTATTGCGATCGCCGGAGCTTTAGTGCAGTGGTTGCGGGACAATTTGGGCATCATCAACACATCTGCGGAAGTAGAAACATTAGCAAATACAGTCGAAGATAGCGGCGGAGTTTACGTTGTCCCGGCCTTTTCTGGACTCTACGCCCCCTATTGGAAAGACAGCGCGCGGGGAGTAATTGCAGGTTTAACTCGCTACGCGACTAAGGCACACATTGCCCGCGCAGTATTGGAAGCTACCGCGTGGCAAACGCGAGAAGTATTGGATGCGATGAATCAGGATTCTGCTGTGCAGCTTTTGTCTTTAAAAGTAGACGGAGGTATGGTGGGAAATCACACGCTGATGCAGTTTCAGAGCGATGTTTTGGGAGTGCCTGTGGTGCGGCCTGTGGTAGCAGAAACTACTGCACTCGGTGCCGCTTATGCCGCAGGTTTGGCGGTGGGTTTTTGGAGTCAGCTAGCCGAATTGCGGGACAATTGGGCGGTGGATTGTACTTGGGAACCGAAAATGCCGATCGCACTTCGCGAACAAAAATATCGCTTTTGGAAAAAAGCAGTTTCCCGCACATTCGATTGGGAAGAATAAATCGCTGAGTTAACCCGAAAATGCGTATTTAGTGATATCATTAAATCCAGCACTATTTTTCAAATTGCAAATAAATGATTTCGCTCAAGAACTTTAAAAAAATTCTCACCGCCTTTCTATTGATACTGACACTGGCATTTGTAGAAATCGCCACTAATTCCCAAATCGCCCTCGCAGATACAGCTACAAATCCCGCAACCGCAGCCGATATCTTCAGCGCCAACTGTGCAGGCTGTCACATCAACGGCGGCAACATTATCAGGCGCGGCAAAAACTTGAAACAAAAAGCTTTAAAAAAATACGGCATGGATTCCATCGCCAACATTTCCAACTTAGTAACCAACGGCAAAGGTATTATGCCCGCTTACAAAGATCGTTTGTCGGAACAACAAATTATCGATGTTTCAGCTTACGTGCTATCCCAAGCTGAAACCGATTGGAAATAGAACCTCGGTAGATTATTTATAGCTTAGGCAATCTTGCCACAGACATCAGATATTTCTTTACCGCAGGTTGAAGCGCGAACAGAGTTTCACTTTCGGCTTGGACTGTTTCAATTAGCGATCGCCTTAAAAGCGATTCCAGCGCCCTCAGCAATTCTAAACCCCGCTCTTGCTGAATATCTGAGTAGAAATTTTCAATATCAACAGGTTTGACTTCTTTCGCCATAGAGTATAATAGTTCGATTTCTAATGCTGATAAGCGATTAAACTGCCGAGATAACGTATCGCTATAATCTCCCAGAAACAGCCCATTTCTTAAAAAATTAGCAATGCTGCCGCCAAACATATCCTTAATAGTTGTTGTTACTATTTTTAACGCCAAAGGATTGCCGCTGTAGGTCTCTATCAGTTCCGAGTATTCACCTTCTTCAGACAAACCCTTGTTTTTAAGGATTTCCACAGCCGCCTCTCCCAAACCTCCCAATTTTAATGACCGTACAGATTGATTATCACCTTCTAACGCTGCAATTTCTTTAGGTTTTTCGCAGCTAGTCAACAGCAAGCAACTTTGATGCTGCGATTTTCCTACTTGTTTCAGAAATTCCCCATATACTTGATATCCTTCTCGATAATTTCCTGTTAACTGCTGAGTGCTGAAAATAGCTTCCCACTCATCTAAGATTATTAGGCAGCGACGCTTTTGTAAACACTGAATCAGCCGCTGGATACCATCAGCGATGATTGTTGGTTCTATTCCATTGGTGGAAGCGATTAGGTGATCCAGGGAAATTTCAAGCTGCGAGAGCGCAGATTGAAAAAGTTTTTTATCATGAGTAATTAACTGCAATTTGTCTAAATCGCTTTGCGGTTTATCAGATAAAAATTCGATTAAATTTATTATAGTATCTGCCAACACAGGTGCATGACTGAGGTTGACCCAAATTACGCACTCAAACTGGTGTTTAATCAGATTTGTTAGCTTAGATGCTAAAGCAGTTTTGCCAATGCCACCCATACCCAATACAGCAACTAAGTGGCAGTTTTCTTGTACAATCCATTGTTCTAAGTTAGCAAGTTCTTTTGTGCGCCCGTAGAAAATAGACGTATCCACCGCCAGCCCCCATTCAGTTAGATTTTCGATGGGAGTTTGGGGAGTTTGAGTAGAATTTCTCAATGTAGGAAGCAATGTTTCTCCACTACCCTTTTGTTGATAACCACGTATTTCTAGCATTCTTGGGATTTCTTTCCAGTCTTTCGGTTGTTGCAGCGTCAAAACTTGAATGTAGCGATACAGCCCTCTCGATAAGTCTACTCTAATACCGGCACATTCGCGGTGGAGTGCGGCGGCGATTTCCACCGGACTATAATTGCAAAGCAATCCTCGCAGGTAAGTTTTTTCTAAAGGAGTGAGTCGCTGCTTTCTACTGCTGGCGTACTCTTGTTTGGCTGCTGTCAAGTCTGCATATAACTGTTCGAGATTCCAGCAAGCCGCAGCCTCTATAAACTTCTGTTCTGGTATTTGTAAGGATTTATTTAGGTTTGTCATGGTATATTTATAATTATTTATAATTATTTACAATTGTACCTGCTTAAGGCACTAACTTTTTGTGTATTCTTCTCCCACATTCCGCACCTTCAACTGTCACAATCGGTTTTTACTTATTTTTATCGAACCCTCAAGCTATAAATTATACTGAATATACCGTAGATAAAAAATATTTTTCTAATAACATATAACTTTTTACTTGAAAAATTGATTTTTATAAGTAATTATGCTGTGTGACACCGTAGGGTGCGGAATGTGGGTTTTACTGATGTCAGACAATGTTTTACATAAATTGTTAAATTTATTTAAAATAAAATTAATTCCCGCGTTGGTATATTTTTTACAAAAATACCTAATAAAAATACTAATAGCTCTTAGGTTACTTATCAGTCTTAAGTGTTTTATAAATGTAGAAGGCAGTATTTTATAACACCTGCTATCAAAAAAGTTAAAAGGACAGCTTAAATGGCATCAATTCAACTGACAAATCAGCTAACTACAACTGACAGGGTGATCACAACTCCCGACCCGTCCGATCTTCCTGGTCTATCAACTCGCGCTAAAGATTACATCTTAGAGGTAGAGTTAGTTAATCAGCCAATATCAATTGATCTTTTTAAAGATAGCACTACCTACGATCCTTTAGTGCAAGTTTTTCAGATACCCAAAGGCAGCAGGGGTAGGAATGTAGCTGATACGAGCGGTGTTCTTCTTGCTGAGGATGATGATGGCGCCGGCAACATCGGAGGAAACTCAAAAATACCGAGTGTTTCGAGTGTTATCGGTTCTCCATATTCTACCAAATACTTCAATGGTGCTTCTGACCCCCTTAAAAGTCTGCCTGGTGTGGACTATGTAGTCCGCGTGACTAGCTTTGGTGAGTTACCATCAACTTCTCAGCCTTTCACCTTACAGGTTTCAACTCCCAGTGGCAATGTCGCCTTGAAAGACCCGGTAACAGGTGCAACTCTAGATCGAGAAGGCAAGATTATCGGGGGCGATCCCGGCGACCCTCTAACAGGCAATCTTCCCGTCCGGCGTTTCTTTGACAAGGTGGCAGGAGGGCATTTTTATACCACAGACCCGACAGAGAAAAATGACCGACTAAACAACCCTGCTCGTTACCAGAGTGAAGGCGATGAATTTATCGCTCCAGCCGCCGGTAACGCCAAGGTTCAACGCTTCTTCAATACAGCATCAGGAACCTTTTTCTATACGAATAAACCTAGTGAGGTACAGTTTGTTCGCGACAACTTACCCCAGTTCCGTGCTGACGGAGACGCTTTCAATTCATATAACACGGCTGTTTCGGGTGCGATACCCGTCTTTCGTTTTACCAACCTGGCGAGGGAACGGGAAAATTCGCAAAATATTACACACTTTTTCACCGCAGACCCAAACCAGCGGCGACTGGTACAGGGGAGGTCTGATTTCCGGGATGAGGGGGTTGCTTTTTATGCTCTTCCCCCCGCCTAAGCAGGCAGTTGGATTCATCTAGGTTTAAAATGAGTAGTAGGGTGCGTGCGACGCACCCTAGTTTTTTATCTATTAAACTTTTGGATAACAAGCGATATTTTGGTCATCCTATGAGCAATCTTAGTACAAAACCTTCCCTCTTCAAGGCTTTAACTGTAATTAGCTTGTGTTTGTATCTAATCTTAGCTGTCAGCCCGCCCGCTTTCGCCTCGATTCACAAGTATCCAGAAGCGGGCGACAGAGTAATGTTTCGTTCCGTACAAAGCCTGCGCGATACTGATGACAAAGCGTGGCAAGTGGTTTTGTACAAACGAGTAAAGTCGGGAGTAATAAACTCTTTTAATCTGAGATTGGTAGGGTTTCCAGGAACCGAATTGCAGCACCCTGTGCCGCTGAATGTGGCTGCGGGAAGTCGCGCAATCGGCATGGCTAATGATATTTGGAGCGAGTCGGATTTGCCGATTAATGTCGGAGAATACGATTTTAAATCAATCATTACCCAAGTGGAAAGTAATCGACCTTTGCGGTTGAATTTGCCTGTAAAAAATCAACAAGAAACAAAATTGCTGGTTCCTCCTTTTGCCGTCAGAGAATGGCGGCTGTTGTTAGACAGAAACTAAATATACCGATTTAAGCGCACTCTACATTTAAAATCCATACAATTTCCAATGTCACAAATCGTTATGTTTAAATTATGCCTTAAGGTAGATTTAGCGTATTTGAAGAATAATGTGGTATGGCAAAAACTAAATAGATCAGTTTAATCGCACTGTACATTTAAAATCGCTAAAGTTTCAGGGATGTATCAAAAATAACTTTATTTACATAGACCTTAAGGTAGATTTAACCTATTTTAAGGATAATTATGAAACAAACTAAAACCTGAGTTAGTCGGTTGACAAAACTTCAGTGTTTTAACGTAGGTGTATTCAGGGTGAAGCTACTATGACTTTAATCAGTAAAATTGTCCGCAAAGCTTTGGCAACAGGTTACTTAACGGTTGAGGCAGAAGAACAGTTGCGACAGCAGTTGCAGATGACTAAGTATGGTTTAGAAGATTTTGAGGCTTTTATTAATTTGCAAAAAGAGGTGATGGAGGGCAGGGTGAAACAGCAAGCTTTGGAATTGTTACGATCGCGCAAATGTTCTGCGACGGCTTGAATCCCGTTCGATCGACCTTTTGGAGAAATGGGATAAAAAATTTACAGCATCTTGTATTTTTATCCCTAACAGGGCTTACGCATTAAGACCGAAGAAACCGGGTTTTTTACCTAATCTCTGGCTGAAAACGAAGAATTTTCGTAAAAAACCCGGTTTCTGACCACCCGTGCCTAAGTTTTACCTAACTAGAATTTTCCGGCGCGATCAAACTTGACAAAACTACAACAACCCGCAATAATAGTAGATTGTCTGTCTAAATCCGGCTCGGATCAGGTTAAGACATTCCAAAAGCTGGAGAGCAGTCAGCAGTCAAAAGTCCACAACGACCAATGACCAATGACTCATCAGCTACCTGTACGGCAATCTCAACAACCATCCCATGACTTACGCAATCATTGAAACAGGCGGCAAACAATTTCGGGTAGAACCAGGCCGCTTCTACGACATCGAACTGCTTCACGTTGAAGCTGAATCCAAAGTCACCATAGACAAAGTATTTCTGATCCAGCACGAAAACGATGTTCACATCGGGCAACCTCTAGTAGAAAATGCCACAGTAGAAGGAACAGTTCTGCGGCATTTCCGGGGCCGCAAAGTCCTCGTCTACAAGATGAAGCCGAAAAAGAAAACTCGGAAGAAAAAAGGGCACCGTCAAGAAACAACTCGCTTTATGATTGACTCCATCAGCGTCAACGGTACAGTCTTAGCCGCCAGAGACTTAACTGCAGCAGTTGTTGAAACCCCCCAAACCGCCGAAACTGATTCAGAATAAAACATAGTAAATACAGTTGAGGATATTATGGCCCACAAGAAAGGTACAGGCAGTACACGTAACGGACGCGATTCTAATTCTCAGCGTCTCGGTGTCAAAAAGTACGGCGGTCAAGTTGTCAAAGCTGGCAACATTTTGATCCGTCAACGCGGCACTAAAGTTCACCCTGGTAATAATGTTGGTATCGGCAGAGATGATACTCTGTTTGCCATGATTGACGGTGTGGTGACTTTTGAAAGAAAAGGCAAAACTCGCAAGAAAGTCAGCATTTATCCTGTTGTAGCAGCACCTGTGGCTGAACCCGTGGCTGAAGCTGTCGCAGTTTAATTGCGATATTTTGGGGCGTTCCTTAAGTCTCTTTTGTTTGCCTCAAAGTCTAGATCCCCCCTAGCCCCCCTTAATAAGGGGGGGACAAGATTTTTATTAAAGTCCCTCTTAATTAATGGGATTTAGGGGGACAAGATTCTTCTCAAAGTCCCCCTTATTAAGGGGGATTTAGGGGGATCTAGACTTGACTGCAAGCGACATTCCTCGGTTCTGCCCGGTGAAAATTTAAGGCTTAATTTGTCACCAATTTGTGGCTAGCCTCCTCCGACAATTGTGACAACTTCTAAGATGTCGCCCTCTTGCATCTGTGTAGTTTCCCAAAATTGTTTGTGCAGAATTTCCCCGTTGTACTCCACAGCTACCAAGCGCGGGTTTAATCCCAATTGTTCTAGTAATTCTGGTAACGGTGTGTCGATCGCACAATTGCGGGTTTCTCCGTTAACTTGCAGCGCAATTTGATTTATCATCAGTAAAATATCTGTTTTCAGGGCGGGTTTGGTAACAAAATTATATTTTATGCACAGATTTCCTGTGTTAAACCCGCCCTACAAATCTCCAATCAACCTAGCTTTTTCCGTGCAAAGCTTTCTGAGCTTTCAGATTCTCCATCCGAATCAACTGCGAGATGAAAAACTGCGTGACTAAAGTAGGCTGTTCTGCTTCCATAATTGCGCGTACTATGGCAACCCTTTGAGCTCCGGCATTCAATATTTCATCGACGTTGTTGATATCAATTCCGCCGATCGCAAACCACGGAATCGGCGACTTATCAGCAGCATACCGCACATAGTCCAAACCTGCCGCCTGTTTATCAGGTTTAGTAGGAGTGTGGTAAACCGGCCCAACTCCAATGTAGTCGGCTCCCTCTTCAATAGCTCGCTGCATTTCCTCGCCATTCGTAGTAGAACGACCGATGATTCGTCCCGGGCCGAGCAACTTGCGCGCTTCCGCCACAGGCCAATCTCCCTGTCCTAAGTGTACGCCGTCGGCATCCGCTGCGATCGCCAAATCCACGCGATCGTTCACAATCAGCAAAGCATCATAGCGGTGACAAAGTTGGCAAAGCTGGCGCGCGTTAGCCAACTTTGCGCCGTCGTCTGAGCTTTTGTCGCGGTACTGCACCAAAGTCAGTCCGCCTTGCAAAGCCGCTTCCACGACTCCCAACAAATTGTCTCTCGGCGAAGTTACAAAGTATAACTGCGATCGAAGTAACTGCTGGTAGCGCCGGTAAGCCAGCAAATCGCTTTCGAGAGTATAAACCCGATAGCGCATCTGCTTAAAAGCCGCCCCCATATTCCGATCGTAAATTTTGCCATACTCTTCGAGTACCCGCAAAGCTTCTTCCACCCGACAGAAATTCGCCTCCAGTAGCTGCTGAATGCTCGAACGCTGCTCTTCCTGCGGGTGAGTCAACTCCGTACCCGGATCGGCCGGCGTATCCCTAGCACTGCGAAGTTCTGCGACGTGCCAAGCAGCCAATTCTTGACGCAGTTCCTTGCACTCGCCAGCTAAATCGGCGCTGTTGAGACCAAACCTGCACCATTCTTCAATAATTCTCAACCCTTCGCGCGATCGATCTAAATTTGCATCTAAAATCCGGCAGAGGGCTGGCTGTGCCGGTAAAGTTCTGTTTTGTTTGTCGCTCATTCAGAACCACCCTAATTATAATTAATCCTACGAGTCAAACCGCTACATTGTCCCACGCCGTCAAGATTGTGGCAAAGCAGGCGGCTTAATTTTGGCATAAACCAATGTAAATTCGACAATAATTTTTTAAGTTTTATTGAATTTGATGAAAACAAAGCATAATAGATCAAACTTGATGAGAGTGGAATCGTTAAACTGCATACCACACTTCGGAGGAGAGCCGTGAGGTTAGCAGAACAACACAAAAGATTAACAGAAGAAAACCCCAGCAGGCGGGTGAAATCAAAGTTCGATCGCGAAAACCCGACACCGAATTCGGGAAGCGGAACTCGGATCGCAAATCAGTGGGGTTTATTTATGCTCCTAAATTCTCAATATAGCGAGTGCAAAGAAAAGCGATCGCAAAAATCTTATTTGAGTTCTTGCCTTCTGCTCGTTTTTGCGATGACCGCCCTTTGCAACCATCAACCGTCAGTTATCGCTGCCGGGATACCGGGAGTGCAGCTACTTTCTCAGACGCCACAGAGCGACATCAACATACTGTACGTCAGCTCGATCGGGGGCAGCGACACGGGGGGCAACGGCAGCGATCAAGCTCCGTTTAAAACCCTTACCTACGCCTTAAGCGTGGCACCGCCCAAAACAGCGATTTTGCTAGCGCCCGGTACTTACAGCGAGCAAACCGGCGAAAAATTTCCATTAATGCTCAGGCCCAGCGTGACAGTTCAGGGAAATCCCAACACTCGCGGTCAGAATATTGTCATCAAAGGCGGAGGATACTTTATCAGTCCGACTTCGGCGGGTCAAAATATCGCGATTTTAGGCGCAGATGGGGCAGGACTCAGCGGGGTGACGGTGACGAATACCAACTATCGCGGTTACGCTTTGTGGATCGAATCGAGTTCTCCGACAGTTGTTAACAATACTTTTTCTGGGAGCACTCACGACGGCATTTCGGTAGTCGGTACTTCCAGGCCGACGATTGGCGGGAATGTTTTCTCGAAAAATGGAGCTAACGGCATTACTATTTTTGGCAGTTCCCAGCCGGAAGTTCGAGATAATGTGTTTGAAAACACCGGATTTGGGGTGAATGTAGCGCAGAACGCTTCGCCTCTGCTAATCGGTAATAAAATTACTCGCAATAAAGATGGCGTGGTGGTGCAAGCTAATGCTAGACCTGTGCTGCGTAACAATTATATCGAGAGTAATCGCCGGGACGGAATTGTGGCGATCGCGAGCTCTCTGCCCGATTTGGGAACTGCCGCCGAACCGGGGGGCAATGTCATTCGCAACAACGGTCAGTACGATGTCAACAATGCAGCCAAGGGTCAAATAATCCCAGCTTACGGGAATCAATTATTGAGCAGCCGGACGACGGGCTCGGTTGATGTGGCGGGAACTTTTACACCGCCGCCAATGGGGGGAAGTGCTTTGCAGCTAAGGGCCGATCGACCTCCCAGCATCGGTGGTCCAGACACTTCTCTCCCGGCTTACACTCCCGGCCGGCTAATTCCCAGAGTTGAAAGAGCGCCACTTCCCCCGCCTGCGCCCGTTTCAATGCGATCTGTGCAAAATCGACCCGCACCGCGAAGCGCTGAGTTGCGACAAGAACTTTCTCCGAGGAATGCCGCTGCTTCATCGGTAGCCCAAGGGGCGAGCGCAATTCCTGTGCCCGATCCGAATTATCGATCAATTTCGGAAATTTCGGTACAGCAACCAATGATTCCTCCCAATTTTGATAGTTCGAGTTCGGTTGCTTCCGAGGGTAGATTGCCGGTTCCGGGCCGCAACATTCCGATCGGAAGGGGCGGCTATGTACCTGCACCTTTAGGGGGTAATTCTTTGCCCGATGCCGCGGATAATTCGCCGTCATTCGATCGAGCCAGAGCTTTGGGTTTCCGCTATCGAGTTGTGGTGGATACCAACAGTTGGGGCGATCGACAAAAAATGCAATCCCTCGTTCCCGGTGCTTTTCGCTCTTTTTCCAGCGGACGATCGGTGATGCAAGCCGGTGCTTTTCGGGAACTCGAAAAAGCTGAGGAATTGGTACAAATGCTCAGCGCTAATGGTTTGAATGCTCAAATTGAGGAGATTAAATGAAATGGTCAGTAATCAGTAGTCAGTAGTCAGTAATCATTAGACCTCTTTCAAAAATAACTAGGACGGGCAAGATGCCCGTTCCAAAATTTTATTAAAAGGACTTTTGCAAGAGGTCTATTACTTTGTCAAGTGTTAACTGTCAACTGTCAACTGTCAACTGTCAACTATCAAAAATTTTAGGGCCTAGCATATCGGATGCCAGACCCTAAAAAGTTTGTAAATTCAGTTGATTCAAGTGGGTTTTTAGCTCTGCTGAGTTTCAGCAAACTACAACTAAGGTGGACTTTTTTGCAACTACTCTGCGGACGAGGTAGCTATCAGCGGAGTCTATTCAGACTTCTGTGTTTGACTGTTGTGCGATCGCAACTTTTGATTAATCCAATAGCTTCAAGCTATCTAACCAATACGAATCGCAATATCAACCTTTCTTTGCTAATAAGCTAAACGGTTCAGGCGTTGCCTGCGAACTAGAGGCGATCGGGACAAATACTCTAATTCCAAGTTTTGTATCCAAGTTTTTTGTGCTTCTTGGTTTTGCCCCTCATGTTTTTAAGTTAACACCAACTGCGTGCATAAAAACACTTTGTTTACCAAACTTGACACTTTTTGACGTGCAGAAATACTTCCCAAAGCGATTATTAACAATTTGTACGATCGCCCGATACCCCAACGTGCACACCCGGCACTTTTCGCTTGCTGTCAACGCAGCAGAGCTTCCCAAGTTGCGCGGCCGACAATGCCGTCTGCTGGCAGTTGATATTGTCGCTGAGCCGCCTTGACAGCAGCTTGAGTTTCCGGGCCGAAAACGCCGTCAGCACTCACCCGCAAAAATCCTTTGGCCCGCAGCCGTTCTTGCAAATCTCTGACTGCCGCCCCGCGCATTCGTCTTCTCAAAACAGGAAAATTGGTTGGCTGCGCTTCGGGGCTAATCTCTGAGTTGTCGGGATTTACAGGATCGTTGGCGATCGGGTTTTCGATCGTGCCAGGAGTCGCAGGAAACAGCCGGTTCCAAGTATCTTGACCGACTATGGCGTCGGGAGGCAGACCTGCTGCTTCCTGGAACTGAGATACAGCTCTAGCGGTGCTTTGTGAGAAAATCCCGTCTACAGTGTCAGGGTAAAAGCCCAATAATTTAAGAGCAGCTTGGAGTTCGATCACTTCCGACCCTCGGCTGCCCAATTTGATTGCGGGGCGGACGATCGCACCTGTTTGAGCGATCGGGCTATTGCTGTTACTCTCTTTGGAGGTAGGTAGCTGTGCGACAGCAGGAGTAGGGGCGATCGAGCTCATTGCCAATAAACCGCACAAACTCCAGCCGAAGAGCAAACTCGGAACCTCGCGGGCTTTATTCCAGCTTGCTGTCAAGTTTTGGGACATTGGGAATTCGACCTCTGGAAAACTGGTAGCGATCGTACATCAAATCTGGAAAAAATTTACGCATCGGCCAAACAGGGCATTGGCCAAACAGGGCATTGGCCAAACAGGGCATTTCTGATTCCCCTCTCCTCCCTTTCCTAAAAATAATTTATCCCCTGAAATAGCTGCAATTGGCAAAAAAACTGCTAGATTGCCCTACAGAAAACATTGAACCGCGTTCATTGGGCCCCAGCAACACCATGTCCGAATTCAGAACCGCCAGCCAAATAGACATCGGCAACGTCAACATCGGGAACTTCCAAGTCGGCAGCATCAGCGGCACTAAATACAACGATTTTAACGCCAACGGCCTCCCTGATCCCGGAGAAGTCCCCATTCCCAACTGGCAAATCTACCTCGACCTCAACAACAACGGCCAGCCAGAATTTAACGAACCTTCCACCCTCACAAATCCGCAAGGCAACTACATTTTCGCCAACCTGCCACCGGGCACTTACCAAGTTAGGGAAGTCCAGCAGCCGAACTTTCGCCAAACTACCCCAAATCCCGCACCCATCACGATTACCAGCGGCACAAATGCTGGCAATATCAATTTTGGCAACAACTTTAACGCAGGGACGATCGCAGGCACAAAATTCAACGACATCAACAACAACAGCAGCCGAGATCCCGGCGAACAAGGGCTAGCTAACTGGCAAATTTACCTCGACCTCAACCGCAATAACAGGCTCGACGGCGGCGAACCTGTTACTTTTACAAACGGTGAAGGCAATTACGCTTTTGTCAATATTCCCGCAGATACATATTTGGTGAGAGAAGTCCAGCAACCGGGTTTTCTCCAAACCACGCCTGACCCCGGCCCGGTTAACGTTACTTCCAACGCCACTGTCAACAACATCAATTTTGGCAATGTCTTTTTTGTCGGCAGCATCAGCGGTGTCAAATTCAACGACCTCAATGCCAACAGCGTCAGAGATGCGACAGACCCGCCTCTGACCAACTGGCAAATTTACCTCGACCTCAACGGCAACAGCAGCTTTGACCCGGGCGAACCCAACACCATCACAAACCCGCAAGGCAACTACACTTTTGCCAATGTTTCTCCCGGCCGATATTTGGTCAGGGAAGTCCAGCAACCGGGATGGGTACAGACTACGCCAAATCCAGGCCCGATCGACATCACCGGCAATACCAACGCTGTCGGCGTCAATTTCGGCAACAATTTTCCTACCGGTAGCATCAGCGGCTTCAAGTTCAACGACCTCAACGCTAACGGTATCAACGAACCGACGGAACCGAGAGTTGCCAACTGGCCGATTTACCTTGATTTCAACAACAACGGCAGTTTAGATCCGGGCGAACCTTCGACTTTAACCAATCCCGAAGGTAATTTCTCTTTTATCAATTTGCCTCAAGGAACCTATGTGGTGAGGGAAGTCCCGCAGCCCGGTTTTCAACAAACCACGCCAAATCCGACTCCGATTACCGTGGGCAACGGCACAAATGCCACTAATCTCAGCTTTGGCAACGTGTTGGTAACGGGCACGATCAGCGGTGTGAAGTTTAACGATTTTAACGCCAACGGCCGCTTAGATCCTGGGGAACCCCCGATCGCCAACACTCAGATTTACATCGACCTCAACAACAACAGCAGTTTAGATCCGGGCGAAGCGAGTACCTTAAGCGACCTTCAGGGCAATTACAGTTTCCGCAATGTTCCGGTAGGTAGTTATGTTGTCCGCGAAGTTCCGCCCCCCGGTTTCATTCAAACGACTCCGCCTGCGGTGGTTGTTGTCTCGGCAGAGATTCGGGCCAGCAAAATCGATGTGGTGACCGGAGAGGCTGAGGGTACCTCGGCTAAATCCTTGGGCGACCCGCTGACGAATGCCAGCAACTATGCGGGCAAACCAGCAGGCAATATTGGGGTGGATAGCTTGCTTTCGAGGCAGGGTAATAATAATTATCAAATTAGTGATTTTTTGAGTGATGGATATTTTGCGAATTTAGGCAATACTCCTAACTTTGGGCAACAGAATGTCGGTTTGGGGTCTGGTTCACAAATTGGTAATTTTGTCAAGACAAATGAATCAATTAATGAATGGGGCGATCGCTCACTCGTTTGGGCCGATGGGCGCGAGAGATTTCTCGGTTATGTAGGGTGACACAAAACTCGATCGCCCCGAATCCCAAACCGCAGATAAAAATCAGGAAGAGGTTAAAGGGCGATCGCGTGATACCCTATTGTTGGCAACCTCCAACGCATAGCCAGAGTTCCGGGAAGCCCAAACCTGGCTTGTATATGAGGAGCAAGATTCAGAGGTAGTATCATACCTGTTTTTAGGAATTATCAGACAATTCCGCACGTGCGATCGCCCTCGTGGCCAGGTCGCTCAATTCACAGAGGTTCAGTGAATCTTAACGTTGTTCCAGCTCTAAACAGCAAGTGTCCACGGGCAGAAGAACTCAGGGCGCAAATCTTGAAGATATTGCGCTCAAATTGCCACAGCTATTCAAAACCTGATATAATCTCGTGCGACAAAGCTGGAGTAAGCCGGAGGTTAGATGAGGAACCTTTGAGCAACGTAGACGTATGTATGATTGAGTAGCGATCGTCAGTCGCTAGCAGCAGCTAACTGCTGATTGACAAAGTGATACAGTAGCCTGTAGCTTACGTAGATTTAGGTGTGAAGGAAAAGAAAATCATGGCAAACGACGAAAGAAGAGCTAATCAGGTATTTCCTGTATTTGCCCCAGTAGTGCTAGATCCAACCATCAATTTTGGCAACGCTCCTGCGGGTATCCAGGGTATCAAGTTCAACGACCTGAACCGCAACGGCATTCGAGATGGAGGCGAACCGGGAATCGGCAACGTCCGAATCTTTATTGACCTCGATAACAACGGCATTCTCGAGCCAAATGAACCCTCGACGTTGACTAACGCCGGCGGAAACTTCGTATTTCCAGGCTTGCCTCCAGGCACTTATACTGTCACGGAAATCTCGCCACCCAATTTCAGCCCGACAACTGCCAACCCAGTCGTTGTCACCCTGGCGGGCAGGAATACCACAGTGTTCTTCGGTAATGCTACAGGTGGCGGTCAGATTATTGGCTGCAAATACCTCGACGTAGATAACGACGGCTTTCGAGACGGGAGTGAACCCCCGATGGAAAACGTCAGAATCTATATTGATGCCAACAACAACGGTGAGCTAGATGCAGGGGACACCAGTACCTTAACTGATAGAAACGGCGAGTACCGATTCACCAATTTGCAGGCAGGGCTATACCGGATTCGGGAAGAGCGAGCCAACGGGCCGGGCACTGAACCTTTAGAAAAAGATTTTCCCCAAAGCACGCCCCCCGGCAGCATCTCCCTGCTTGACATTAACCTCGGCCAGGACGAAATCTGGGCCTGCGCTCAAGTGGGCAACACTCCCCTGTACGAAATCCCGATCTTCAAATTCCGGGACGACAACGCCAACAGAATACAAGACGCAGGCGAAATTCCCCTCGCCGGCATCCCGTTCATCCTCGATTTGAACGAGAACGGCAGGACAGACGAGGACGAACCGCGACTGTTAACCGGCCCTGATGGTAGGGCTACCTTCAGAGATTTGAAAGCTGGCAGCTACTCGGTTAGGGAAACCTTTGAAACATCCATACCCAACCAGCCGCCAATTGCAACTACCGAGAACCCGGTAGAAGTCACAGTCCCCGGGCCCGAATCGCGACAGCAGGGATCGCTGCCTTTCATAGTGGCAGATCCAACAGTTCCAGGCGGCCAGCGGATCGTTTCGGCGAACTTTCCGGCCCCGTTCCCGCCGATCAACCCGGAACCCGCAGTCTTCTTCACCCCGATTTCGGTAAATGAAGGTATCGGTGCTGTCGGGAATACGCGCCCCAACATCACGATCTTCAAATACAACGATCAGAACGCTAACGGTCGTCACGAACCGGGCAACACTCCACCAGAATTAGGAATTCGCGGCATCACTGTCTACCTTGATGCCAACGACAACGGCGCTCTCGACACAGGGGAACAGTCGCTAGTAACTGATGCGAACGGGCGTGGTGCTTTCACCAACCTGGAACCGGGCAATTATGTGGTTCGGGAAGTGCCGCAACCTGGTTTTAGTGCTACTACTCCGGATCGGGTGCAGTTCGACCTCAGCAATCGAGATGCCAACGTCGTCTTTGGCAACACCCCCAACAGCCGGATCACTGGGTGCAAATTCCAAGACTTGAACGCCAACGGCTACCGAGACGGCTTTGAAACGCCGATCGCAGGGGTCACAATCTACCTCGACAGCAACGGTAACGACGCCCTTGATGCCGGAGAAGCAAGTACCGTCAGCGATCAGTTCGGCCGCTGGGAGTTTGGCAATTTGACCCCTGGTAATTACCGAGTCCGGGAAGTCACGCCTTCCAATTCTTTCCAAACTACTCAACCACTAGACATCGTTCTGGGCGCAAACCAAACGTTTACTTGTGCTTTGGTGGGCAACGGCCAGTTCTTTAACTTGGCAGTTCCCAAATTCCGGGACGACAACCGCAACGGCCTGCAAGATCCGGGCGAGCCTCCTTTGGAGGGCATCCCGTTCACTTTGGATTTGAACAACAATGAGCGCTACGATGCTGCTACCGAGCCTCTGGTAAGGAGTGATGCGAATGGTATTGCCCTGTTCACCAATTTAGCTCCGGGCAACTACTCGGTATTGGAAGTTTTCAACGATCCGAATGTTCCCAACGCGTTCCCGATTGCGACAGGGGAGAACCCTGTTACGTTCTCGGTGCCGGGGCCATATACTTTTGTAACGCCGATCGTGCCGGCGCCAGTACCGACGGAACCAGAAAGAACGGATAATAGAATCGATCCGCTGACCGGCGGCATGGTGAATGCTTCTAGCATCGCCGTCGATGAGCTGATTAAGCCCGACCCTTCAGCGGCGGCTCTGGTGAAACCCAGCAGCGTCGGTAACTTTATCGCAGATTTGAGGGAAGGTTCTAGCCACTTTATTAAGGGGGAAGATTTGCAACGCGAGGCGAATTCGCTGATTGCATCATTTTTAGTAAAGAATGGTCTAGAGGAGCAATTAGTGTTAACTCCTCCAAATCCTCTAACTCCTCAGAAGGCTGAGGGTGCCTGGTTGTAATGTTAGGTTGGGTTTCTAGTTCGAGACTCAGCAATTAACAGTTAAGTTGTTGAAACTGCACGTCAAATGATCTTTTGGCGTGCTTTTTGCTGTTGTGACAATAATTAGAGGCTCGCGGGGCGGATTTATGGATTTCTTTAATTACCGGAAATATTGTTCGTGAAACCCGCCTCTACAACAAATATATCCCGATGCTCGTAGGCGCTGGTTTTACCGACAATCTTTGAGGAAAACTCACAATTTATATAAACCAGCCCTCCACAATCATGGGCTCGGCTGACGGGTTTATTTATCTCTTTAATTACTGTCTTTAGTCGTAGGGCGCGATCGGCAAAAAGACCGATTCCCCGCCTCAATAAAACCTTTATTTATAGAGGTAGAACTTAGAGGAATATATTATGCCAACTCAACAACAAACCCATCCGGCTCAACATCAAGAACAGCAACCCGGTATTGAATCCCAAATGACTCCGCAACCTCAATCCTTCGCGGAGGGATATCGCGGTAGCGACAAATTGCGGGACAAAGTAGCCTTAATTACTGGCGGAGACAGCGGTATCGGGCGTGCAGTGGCGATGGCCTTTGCCAAGGAAGGCGCTAACGTGGTCATCAGCTATCTTAACGAAGATGATGATGCCAAAAAAACCAAAGAGGCGATCGAACAACAAGGCCGGCGCTGTATTGCGATCGCCGGCGACATCGGCGACGAAAACGTCTGTCAAAACCTTGTAGAACAAACAGTTAAAGAATTCGGCCGCCTCGACATCCTTGTCAACAACGCCGGCGAACAGCATCCCCAAGAAAGCATCGAAAACATCACCGCAGAACAATTAGAGCGCACCTTCCGCACCAACATTTTCTCAATGTTTTACCTCACAAAAGCCGCTCTCAAACACCTCAAAGAGGGAAGTGCAATTATCAACACTACCTCAGTCACCGCCTACAAAGGCAACCAACAATTGCTAGATTACTCCTCCACAAAAGGAGCAATTGTTGCCTTTACTCGCTCTTTGTCTCAAAGTTTAGCTGAGAAAGGAATTCGCGTCAACGGAGTCGCCCCCGGGCCGATTTGGACGCCTCTAATTCCTGCTACTTTCCCTGAAGAAAAAGTGGAGAAATTTGGTGCAGACACGGCATTGGGACGCGCAGGTCAACCCGATGAAGTTGCCCCCAGTTACGTGTTTTTAGCTTCAAAAGATTCGTCTTACATGACTGGTCAAATTTTGCATCCCAACGGAGGATCTGTGATTAACGGATAGATTTGTCGCGAGTTGAGATATAAATAACCGCATTTTGTGGGGAGGACTTTCACCCACAATCTCTGACTATAACTCACAATCTAAATAAACCCGCCCCCACAACCACGTTACCTAGGGCGGGTTTATTGATCTTGTTTTTTTATAAAAAAACAGTAATCCCGCTACCCACGTAGCGGGATTGATAGGTTGCAGTTTAACTATTCTCTAGTTTTGCTAGAGCTAAAATTAGCCGACTGCTGAGTTATTTCATCTTAGCCATTTCTTGCTGGATGGTGGTTTTTGCTGCTTTGAATTGAGTAGCCATTTGTTCCATTTGTGCTTCGCTAAGATTGCGGCGAATATGAGGGAACATATCGTTTTCTTCTTGTCGAACGTGATCTTTAACCGCTGTTTGGAGCTGTTTGATTTGGGCTTTAAAATCAGAAGAAGTGGGGTTGAGAGCCTTAATTTGGGCAAGCATCTGCTTCATTTCTTCTTGCTCGCTGTACAGTTCTTGAGTATTGCCGTAGTAGCTGCGAACTGCGGGATAAACAACTTGTTCTTCTGCTTCTGCGTGAACGCTGAGGTCTTTGTAAAGTTGACCGAAGAATTCTTGCAGTTTTTGAGGATCGTCGGTGCTTGCGATTTCCATAAAGAGGGTATCGGTTTTGCGGTGATCCATTGAGATGATTTCGGTGATGTTCATCTCATCTTTGCTGCGGGTAACTGCACCGCCGATGATGCCGGTCATGGCTGCCATTGCATCTTGCACGCGAGCCCAAACGCCTTGGTCGGGGTCTTTGCCGGTCAGCTCGCGGACGCCTAAAATTTCGAGAACTCCTTTGAGTTGTTCTTGGTGAGCGCGGTTCTCAAAGTTAACTGTATTGAGCGGGGTAATGGCTGCTTCGATGTCTGCGCCTACTACTTGAGCAGCTTTGTGAATTAACATACCGGCCATTGTTTGTTTGTGTTTGAGCAGTTCGTGCTGAGCTACTTTTTCAAACATGGTGAGTTCAGAACCTTTCATGAGTTTCTGAACTTCTTCAATCATTTTTGTGCTGGTTTCTTTGGGCTCGGCTTGAATGCCGTATTGCACGATCGTAGTTTCTAATACGCCCAAGTTTTTGCGATCGTCTTCGAGCATATCTCGGAAGCGCTGGGCTAGTTCGGAGTCGTTGCAGGAATTGATGAATAATTGCTCGTTGGCTATCAACAGGTTTTGCAGCGCTTTCATGTCTGCTAATTTAGTTGCGATCGCTTGGCGCTTGGTATCTTCTAGGGTAGCTACCATCTGTCTTTTCTCCTCTCAATGTCTTTAGTGTTCTTACATCTCTTAATTTATTGATATATTCTGATAACATCCTCTTTCTCCCGACTGATTAATTAATATCCCGCGAAACCTATTGACTTTTGAGCAAGAAAATGGTAAGTATTTGAGACTGCTTGAAAAAAAAGCAAAAAATAACTGATGAGTAAGGATTAATGGCAGATGACTGATGATTTCTGTATCAATTAATCCCGATCGCATAGCTGTAAAGCGCTACCATAGTTGCAGCCGAAGTGAACTAAAGTTTAAGAATAACTAGCTTGTCTCAACTGCTCACTGCTTTAGAGTTCCCAGCCAATGTCTGGAAGCTGAATAATGGGTTAACGGTCATTCACCAGCGGATTTCGGCCACACCGGTGGTCGCGCTAGACGTGTGGGTGAGGGCTGGCGCTACGCTGGAGCCGGATTCTTGGTCGGGAATGGCTCATTTTTTAGAACACATGATATTTAAAGGGACGGATTCGATCGCCCCTGGAGAATTTGACCAGGTAATCGAAAATCGCGGCGGTGTCGCCAATGCAGCTACAAGTCACGACTACGCGCATTTTTTCGTCAACGCTGCGGCCGATTATTTAGCAGAAACAGCGCAGCCGCTGGCAGAATTGCTGCTGCGCGCTTCGATTCCCGATCGGGAATTTGATCGCGAGCGAGATGTGGTACTCGAAGAAATCCGTCAAGCTCAAGACAATCCCGATTGGCTGGGTTTCCAAGCAATGATGGAAACAGTTTACCAGCGGCATCCCTACAGGCGATCGGTACTCGGCACGGAAGAACTGCTGATGTCGCGAACTCCCCATGAAATGCGCTGTTTCCATCGATCGCACTATCAGCCGGAAAATATGACTGTGGTGGTAGTCGGGGGAATTGATGAACAACAGGCCAGAGATGTTACGGAGAAAGCATTCGAGCAGTTTTCAGACAGGTGGGATTGTCCCAAATTAACCGCAGAAGCGGAACCGCCACTGATAGAAATTCGCCGTCAGGAGCTCGGCCTCCCCCGATTGGAACAAGCGCGGCTGATGATGGCCTGGACGGGCCCGGGAGTTGAACACTTGCAAAGTGCTTGCGGCTTGGATTTGCTCTCGGTGTTGCTTGCAGACGGGCGGACTTCGCGTTTAGTCAGGGAATTGCGGGAAGAATTACAATTGGTAGAGGCGATCGACAGCACTTTCTCGTTGCAACGGGAATCGAGTTTATTTACTATCAGTGCAGTCTTGGACGCGAAGGATGTCGAACAGGTGGAATCTCGGATTTGCGATCGACTTTGGGAATTGCAGTCTGAGCCAGTTTCCGAGGTAGAATTGCTCCGCTGTAAGCGTTTGCTGTGCAACGATTTTGCTTTCTCTCTCGAAACGCCGGGACAGCTAGCGGGTCTTTACGGATATTACAATACGATCGCCACTGCGGAAGTAGCGCTCAGCTATCCCACTAGGATTAAGGCATTTGGGCCCTTAGACCTCCAGCGCCTAGCTCAACAATATCTCTCTCCTCGGCGCTATACAGCAGTGGTACTCAAACCAATCTAATAATAGTTGACTGTTCACTGTTCACTGTTGACTGTTCACTGTTAACAGCAACTAGGTTGAGTTGAGACATGAAACCCAAGTCTATTAATTGGAAATTTGAGATTTGTCCCTCAATCTAAAATCTCAAATCGCCAATCTCAAATCGGATGATCGGTAACGCTCACGCTCTACCCATCCTACGAATAATCATGACTAACAGCCAACAGTCAACAGTCAACAGTCAACAGTCAACAGTCAACAGTTAACAAATAATTCAATGAAAAATGAAATCCAGCGCACGGTTTTAGACAACGGTATTGTTGTCTTGGCAGCAGAAAATCCAGCAGCAGATATTATTGCAGCTAGGATATTCCTGCGGGCCGGCAGTCGCTACGTGCAGCCGGAACAAGCAGGATTGTGTCACTTGCTGTCGGCGGTAATGACCAAGGGAACCGATCGGCTGTCTTCGCTGGAAATTGCCGAGCGTGTAGAATCGGTGGGAGCGAGGTTGAGTGCCGACTCTACTACAGACTATTTTTTAGTGAGTTTGAAGACGGTTTCTGCGGATTTTGAGGAGATTTTGGAGTTGGCGGCGCAATTGACGCGATCGCCCACTTTCCCGGAAGCTGAAGTCGAACTTGAACGCCGCATTGCCATATCAGCAATTCGATCGCAGCAAGAACAGCCATTTGCGATCGCCTTCGAGCAATTGCGACACTCGATGTACAAGGAACACCCCTATGCTTTCTCTCCCTTGGGGACGGAAGCTACTATGTCAAAGCTCACCAGAAACGATCTCGAACAGTTCCACAAAACCTATTTCCGTCCCGATAATGTAGTTATTTCGGTAGCGGGCAGAATATCGACCGAAGATGCGATCGCCCTGATCGATCGAACTTTTGGTGACTGGAAAGCGCCTTTAACACCCCTGCCAACTTTAACCGTCCCCCCTCTGTACCCCTCCCCTGAATCGGTCGTTACGCCGCAAGATACGCAGCAATCAGTGATTATGCTGGGCTACCTCGCACCCTCTGTCAAAAATCCAGATTATGCAGCGATTAAGTTGCTGAATACTTATTTGGGTAACGGTTTGTCGAGCCGATTGTTTGTGGAATTGCGGGAAAAGCGGGGCTTAGCTTACGACGTTTCCGCGCTCTACGCGACGCGCTTGGACACGGCTCAGTTTGTCGTGTACATGGGTACGGCGCCGGAAAATACGGCGACTGCTTTTGAAGGATTGCGCGCAGAAGTCGATCGACTCGCCAATATCCCACTAAGCGAGGAAGAATTGCAAGCTTGCAAGAATAAAATGCTCGGTCAATATGCTTTAGGAAAACAAACTAATTCGCAAATTGCCCAAGTTTTAGGTTGGTACGAAATTTTGGGATTAGGAATTAAATTTGACCAGCAATTTCAAGAAGAAATTGCACAGGTGACAGCTTCAGAAGCGCGGGATGCTGCTAAGAAATATTTTGTAGAACCGTATATTTCTTTGGTGGGCCCGGAGGTGGCGATTACAGAGTTGGGTGTAGTGGCTGTTTGTTAAGTAGGAAATGGGCGATCGAACTTTTGAAAAGTTCGATCGGTTTAGTCAAGAAGCACCCATAGAGGCTGGTGTGATTCTCAGACACTTGCAGCAAGGTGAAAGTGTCGTAAAGCCTCATTTATAGCAATACGGTTCAGATAAGAACAATCTGACTTCCTTTCACAAGTCTGTAACTCCCATAAATTCGTGAAATGAAATTCGTCGGAAAGCGCTAACCCAAGCGTATTGCGGTATAACGGTTCCCATCACCCGCCCGAAATAACCTTTGCATCATAACCCCGATCAGCTCTCGGTGATCGGTGTGCATGGGCGTTGTTAGAGAGCTGTAAGACAGCCAGACAAAACGATTAACTTAATCTTTCCTGACATACGTATCCCACCAAGGATACCATGGGTGAAAACCAAAAGCTCCTGTCGATTTACTAATTATTAGATGCTCACTGTAAGAACCCGTTTCTTCAGGGGTTAATAAACCTACAGTCCAGGACTCATCATTGGCTATAACAATGTCAATATCATTTTGATGAAGTATTCTGCCTAGCAAATCTAGACCCATTTGAATCGCTAAATCCCTGTCTACACTTCCTATTCTTTGCTTATACCAGACTATTCGCCTTAATAACTGAAGCCATTCCTTCATTTCCTCTCGTTGAGATTTCTTGGCAAACGAGATTGCTCGATTGGCAATTTTTATCGCATCCGGTTTCTGATACACGATTTCTTCTTTAATATAGCGAGCCATTATCTCTATAATATATAGGGATTTCGGACAGCTTCTGTCCTCTGCTAACTCAAACAGAAGTGGAAATAAAATTTCCTTCCCCAGACTAAGGTCTTCATCTTGGTGAAGAATCAGATTTTCGTCATAAGCCCATTGGCGTATCACAATATCGTCAATAACGTCGCCAGCGTAAAAGTAGCGATCCATATACTTGAGACTCCTAGCTAGCCTCTAACTTCTTATTAGGCGGAAACTTTGGGTATAAACACCCTGGAGGGAGATAGGCGGAAACTTTCCGTATATCCTGTAGATGATAGCCACAAACTTTCTAAATATTCTGCCTATAGGGGCGATCGCCCGAAAGTTTACGGAATGTCTACAACTGCGAGTCTTGGATTAGCTCCATGACAACAAAACCGGGAACACTAGGTTTATCTAAAAGACTAGAAAACAAAACCAAGTAATTGCAGGTGCATGACCCCGTTGAATATCCCTTAAAACATAACTGTCTAAAAGGTACATAGCGTTTCTTATGTCCGTGTCCGTGTTTGTGCCTGATCCCGCAGGTTGGGAGCATATACTTGACTATCGGTGATATCAGGTCGTTAGTTGATGACTCCTTCGCTTTGCCAATAAGCAACCAGCTCGGCTCTAGTTTTAGGTGGGTTGCTCAGATATTATCGGCTCGCTAAAACCCGTAGGATGTACTTAGAAAAAGGCAGGTTTAGTCCCAAAGCTTCAGTAGACAGTTGACTTTCTAACTCCGGCGGCAAGTCTAAGTGAATGCTCATTTCTGCGTTCCTCATTGATCGAGATTCTAAATTAATCGTAGCTGATGTCCTGATTATCCAAAATTATCCGAAAATACCTGCGCTACCACCGAAAAAACTTAGTGAGACTTCAATTGAACCTTTTCTGTTCCCGATCTGTCTAAATTCAAGACAGACCCATCAGGTCTAATTTATATGTACTTAGTAAAGCACTTTCAGATTAAAAAAGAGCTGACTCCCTGGCTTAGCGGACTCCTCGCCGCTTCCCTGCTGGCAGGAGTAGGCTACACAGCTTACAGCCAACTCACAATCAAATCCAGCCGCGAAACCAGGCGCAAGGAAAAAACCGTTGCTGTCCAAAGGCTGAACCTGCCGATTACAATTTCGGCAAACGGCACAATTGTGCCCGAACGTTCCGTTAACGTCAGCCCCAAAACTTCAGGAATGCTCAAAAGTTTGCTTGTCAATGAAGGAGATAGCGTTGAAAAAGGGCAGATTCTCGCCTACATGGACGACTCCAACCTCCAAGGGCAACTTACCCAAACTCGCGGACAACTCGCAGCCGCAGAAGCAAACCTGCAAAAATTGCTCAACGGCACTCGAACCCAGGACATTGCCGTGGCTAAGGCAGTGTTAGCAGAACAACAGGCAAGTCTGGAAAAATTGCTCAACGGCAATCGAACCCAAGACATTGCTGTAGCTGAGGCACAACTAGCAGAACAACAGGCAAGTCTGCAAAAATTGCTCAACGGCAATCGAACCCAGGATATTGCTGTAGCCGAGGCACAACTAGCAGAACAACAGGCAAATTTACAAAAATTGCTTAAGGGCAATCGGCCTGAAGACATCGCCCAAGCAATTGCCAAACTCAGAGATGCCGAATACGCCAAAAGCCAAGCAGAGGAAGACTTTCAGAGAAATCAGGAACTCTATAATGCTGGAGCCATTGCTTTGCAAATTGCGAACAACTCCCGCACCGCGCGCGATCGAGCTCAAACGCAAGTCAGACAAGCCGAACAAGCTGTAGCTTTGCTGCAAGCGGGTACTCGCCCTGAAGAAATCGCTGCGGCGCGGGCTGCTGTGGAGCAAAAACGGCAAGCTTTGACCCTGGCGCGATCGGGGGCACGCCCGGAAGACATCGCTGCAGGGCGGGCTGCTGTGGAGCAAAAACGGCAAGCTTTGGCCCTGGCGCGATCGGGCGCACGCCCGGAAGACATCGCTGCGGGGCAGGCCGCAGTGGAGCAAAAACAGCAAGCTTTGGCGCTGCTAGAAGCTGGTTCTCGCCCGGAAGACATCGCCCAAGCCCGCGCTCAAGTTCTCGCCGCTAGAGGCAGCCTGCAAAGCGTTCAAGCGCTGATCGACGACACTGTGCTGCGGGCTCCTTTTACCGGCACTGTCACCCGCAAGTACGCCGATCCGGGCGCTTTTGTGACTCCCACGACTGCAGGTAGTGCGGTTTCTTCGGCGACTTCTTCTTCGATTTTGTCCTTAGCTTCAAAAAATCAATTAGTAGCAAACGTAGCAGAAACTAATATTTCTCAGATTAAGATCGGCCAGGCTGCGTCTATTCAAGCCGATGCTTTTGCGGGAAAGACTTTTGCAGGTAAAATCACTCAAATTTCGCCTCAGTCGATCGTCCAGCAAAATGTAACAAGTTTTGAGGTAAAAGCGGCAATTATTAATGATGATAAACAAATGCTGCGATCGGGCATGAATGTGAATGTGGAGTTTAAGGCGGGTGAACTTAAAAATGTTTTGGTAGTTCCGACTGCGGCCATTGTCCGTCAACAAAGGGAAACGGGGGTTTATGTTCCGGGTGGAGAAGATGGTAAGCCTGCTTTTATGCCGATTAAGACTGGTATGACGGTGGATGATAAGACGGAAGTGCGATCGGGTTTGAAAGGAAATGAAAAAGTGCTGCTTAGTTTACCCTCCGGATTGCGGCCTAGATCCCAAAATCCATCGTCGGGCCCGATTCCCGGTTTGCAACCGGGTGGGGGAAGGCGCTTGCGTTAGGGTTTTGATTTTTTTATTGAACCGCGAAGGCGCGTTAGCGCTAGGGCGCGAAGGAGGAAAAAGAATAAGGAAGAAGGATTAAGGTTTTAATTGCCTATGCTTTTCGGCTCACTGCCCAATACCCAATGCCTAAGCATTTGTGACAAGTTAAGAAAAAGTGCAAATTGTCAAGGGGGTAGAGAAAAAAAGGTAAAATAGGCTGAAACATCTATATGGCAGGCAGTTGAGCTATAGTTGAACCAGTTATGATTCGCAAAAAAAGAATTAACCGAGATCATGCAAAGAAAAAAAATCGTCTCCAAATAGAAAATGAAGCGATCGCGAATCACCTGGAAGATTTATGGTATAGCGTTTCTCATAAAGATGAGGTACAATAACAGCAGTGAGTAAACCAATTCCTCATATTGGATAATGTAACTTATTGAAGGCAAACTCTATCGCTTTTGCTAATTCTCGGTAATTAGTCGTCTTGATAGAACGGAGAATGTTTTTGAGTTTTGACCATAAATGTTCAATTGGTGAGAAGTCGGGCGAATATGGTGATAAGTATATTATTTT
>NZ_JAUBRA010000164.1:0-1904 GCF_036701555.1 Microcoleus sp. Pol10D4 | reverse complement strand
ACTACCTGCCTGAGCAGTTAGGCTAACCGTCCCACAAGCCTTTTGGCTTGTTTTAGGTTAAACGAATCGCACTTTTCCCTTGAAGTTAAAAAACTCACCCTCAAGCGGGCTTATAGCTATTGGGAAATCTTGAATTCATACCTCTATTCAGCAACGCCCTATATTGAACCATGAGCCGCAAAAACATCGCAACAAATATTGCTCGTAAACTGTGGGCCCAGTGTGGTGGCTTCTGTCAAAATCCGAGTTGCAATAAATACCTCTTCGCTGGAGTCGAGGATGATGTGGTCAGCCTTGCAAATGTAGCTCACATCATCGGTCATGGTAAGAGCGGTCCTCGAAGCGAGCATGAACTAGCCGACTACATTGATAGAGATGGCATAGCTAATTTGATAATGCTTTGTCTAGAATGCCACAAGATTGTTGATGAGCTAGAGAATAAATTTTCTGTTGAGCGAATGCAGGCATGGAAGGCCTATCACGAGAAGAAGATAAATTCACTCTTTGACTTTCCTCAAATTCGCAATGAAAGAGAACTACTTGAGCAAGTCAATGAGCTTTTGGCCGAGAACAGAGTTATTTTTGAAGAATATGGTCCTTTCTCGAAGCATGCATTGCAGGGCAGTTCAGGGGATGCGCTAACTATCTGGCGACGACAATGCCTAGACACAATTATTCCAAATAACCAAAGAATCGTTGGACTAATTGAGGCTAACAAAAGAAATTTTCCTTTCCCGTGGGAAGTTTATATACAAATGATGGGCTATAAACTTCATGCCGATTCTTTTCGAGATAACTGCCTATTAGAGAAAAAGGTTAACGACTACAAGCTATTTCCAAAAGAATTTGATGAGTTCATCAAACAGAGCCTTGGTCTGCCTGTAGAAAGCAGAGAGAATAGATCCGGAGAAGAAATTGAATTTAGAAAAGCGACTGTATCAAAATACATCGAAGATTTTTTGGCAACCCATTCTTTTATTACTCGAATGGAGAAGCTCAACATAGGAATGTTTGATGTTGAACTTAAGGATGGACGCAGCCTTCGAGTTTTTGCGACAGATACTTATTTCTTCACTGAATACACGTTTGAACGAGTCATGGCGATTGACCCAGCGGTTGATGCAATCATTTGCTCTAACCCTTATGGTACGTATACACGAGAAGCTAAAGCCCTCTGCATTGATCATAAGATTGGCTTATTTACGCTTAGGACTTTCATGGGTGCCATCCGCAAAGATTGTGATGAGTTTTTAAACTATCTCCTAACAGATCAGAGATCTAGTCGTCTTAGCTTTTTAAAATCTATCCTTAGTAAAGCCTCAGTCCCCCCAAGCTTTCAAGTGTATATATTTGGTTCGTATTTGAGGCGAGAACTTTACAACGATATCGATCTCATCGTCGTGTATACAGTCAGGGCAGACCAAGAATTGATTTCGTCAACATTAGATAGCATCAGTCAAGTGTTTGAAAAGCAAGCCTCACAGCTTGATATAACAGTATGCTCAGAAGAAGAGTACGCAGCTATGAGTTTTGAAGATGACAATCGCACTAGAATTAGGTAGTTAGCATCTATAAGGCAGCTCAACAATTCAAATGCAGTGGATGCTTGAAAGCCGCTGGTGCTGAATTCGAGATTATCTGCCGCCGCTGCGTTTTGCCGTTAGACCGCTATGTATGCGACATAAGCTACAGGTTGTAATCAAATAAACGCTAATCATTGGAGATCCTAATTGGAACTTCTAGGGATGGCAAGTACGACCATTGTTTGGAGAGTGAAGTGTGACTGCTAGATTCACAGTTGGAAATCTAATTTCGCGATCGCATTCTATCCCACATTCCGCAGTTCTGGCTTTAATGACTAAGGATTATCATACATTCAGTGTAGGAAAAATATCTGTGCCTAC